>DATBBO010000323.1:0-9660 GCA_036270995.1 Dongiaceae bacterium
CTCGACCGAGGCGTAGAAAGCGTCCAGATCCGCATGGAGGATGGTCGCGGTGGATTCCATCCAGGCCGTCCAGCAGAGACGTTGCGAGGATGCTTGCTCACTATGGAACAAATAGTGAACGACCTGTGTCGACTGTCAAGAACTTTCGCCGTCAATAGGTCCCCGGATAGGCCCCGCCGTCGAGCAGCCAGTTCTGGCCCGTGATGTAGCCGGCATGGACCGAACAGAGGAAAGCGCAGGCGGCCCCGAACTCCGGCGGTCGGCCGAAGCGACCCGCGGGGGTCTCGGCCTCGAGCTCGGCGACGGCTTCGGCCCTTGTCAGCTTGCGGGCCTTCGCGGTGGCCTGGATGAAGCTCTCGAGCCGGTCGGTCGCGAAGGAGCCGGGCAGAAGATTGTTGATGGTCACATTGTGGCGGACGGTCTTGCGCGCGACCCCGGCGACGAAGCCGGTAAGGCCGGAGCGCGCACCGTTGGAGAGGCCCAGCACCTCGATCGGCGCCTTCACCGAGGAAGAGGTGATGTTGACGATGCGCCCGAAGCCGCGCGCGATCATGCCGTCCACCGTCGCCTTGATGAGCGCGATGGGGGTCAACATGTTGGCATCCAGCGCTGCCAGCCATTCCTCGCGGCCCCACTCGCGGAAGTCGCCCGGGGGCGGACCGCCGGCATTGTTGATCAGGATGTCGGGATCGGGACAGGCGCCGAGAACCGCCTCCTGTCCCTCGTCGCTGGCGATGTCGGCGGCGACGGCCGTCACCGAGACGTCATGGGCGCTGCGGATCTCGTCGGCGACCTGGTCGAGCTTGTCGCGATCGCGAGCGTTGATCACGAGATCGACCCCGGCTTCGGCCAGGGCCTCGGCGCAGGCGCGCCCGAGCCCCTTGCTCGAGGCGCAGACGATGGCGCGGCGTCCGCGAATGCCCAGATCCATGACGCTCTCCCTTTAGAATGAGGCCGGTCGAATGGACCGGCGTGATCCGGCCTTCTCCTACTATGAATCCGCTTCGTCGGCGAGACGGGTAAAGCCCTCGCCCGTCAGGCGATAGGGCCGCCACTCATCGAGTTCGCGAAAGCCTAGCTTCTCATAGAAGCTGCGCGCCGGATTCCAGTGCAGCACCGAGAGGTCGAGCCGCTTGCAGTTGCGCGCACGCGCGATCTGGGCGACATGGGCGAGCAGCTTGCGCCCCAGCCCGGTGCCGCGCGCCGCGGCGCTGACATAGAGATCCTCCACATGCATGCCGGCGCGCCCGAGCCAGGTCGAGTAGTTGTGGAGGAACAGCGTGAAGCCCTCGGGCTTGCCGTCGACCTCGCCGATCAGCACCTCGCAATGCGCCCGCTCGCCGAAGCAGTCGCGCATCAGATCCGCCTCGGTCGCCTCCACGGTCGAGAGCGGCTCGTTCTCATAGAGAGCGAGATCGCGCACCATGGCGAGAATCAGCGGAATATCGGCCGGAGCCGCCGGCCGGATGTAGAGCGCGGGCATGCCCGATCCTACTCGGCCGCCTTCGGCGATCGGCTCTCGGGTGCCGGGGGCTTCCATCGCAACACCGGGCGGCGGGCGGCGCCGGTCTCATCGAGCCGGCGGCGCGGCGTCAAGCGCGGGGCCTCATGGAAGGAAGCCGCATCGCCCGCCTTGGCGCGGCCGGCCAGATGCTTCAACGCGCCGATGAACTGGTCGAGGGAATCCTTGCTCTCGGTCTCCGTCGGCTCCATCAGCAGCGCGCCATGGACGACGAGCGGGAAGTACATGGTCATGGGGTGGTAGCCTTCGTCGATCATCGCCTTGGCGAAATCGAGGGTGCTGACGTCGGTATCCTTGAGGAAAGCATCGTCGAACAGCGCCTCGTGCATGCAGGGCCCTTCGAAGGCGGGGCTGAGATCCTCCTTGAGCGAGGCCATCAGGTAGTTGGCGTTGAGCACCGCATCGCCCGAGGCCTGGCGCAGGCCGTCGGCGCCATGGCTCATCATGTAGGCGAGTGCGCGGATGAACATGCCCATCTGGCCGTGGAAGCCCTTGAGACGGCCGAAGCTGGTGCCGGTCTCGTTCTCCTCCACCAAGCGGAAGCCCTCGGACCCGTGGACCACATAGGGCAGCGGCGCATAGGGCGCGAGTGCGGCGGACAGCACCACCGGCCCGCTGCCCGGCCCGCCTCCGCCATGTGGCGTGGAGAAGGTCTTGTGGAGATTGATGTGCATGCAGTCGACGCCGAGATCGCCCGGCCGCACGCGGCCGATGATGGCGTTGAAATTCGCGCCGTCGGCATAGACATAGCCGCCGGCCCGGTGCGTGTCCTCGGCGATGCGGGCGAACTCGCTCTCGAACAGCCCGCAGGTGTTGGGGTTGGTGATCATGATGCCCGCGATATCAGGGCCGAGCTTGGCATCGAAGGCCGCGAGATCGACCCGGCCATTGGCGTTGGCGGGAATCGAATCCACCTCGAAGCCGCAGGCCGCCGCCGTCGCCGGGTTGGTGCCATGGGCGGATTCCGGCACCAGGATGCGCCGGCGATGCTCGCCCCGCTTCTCCAGCGCGGCGCGGATCGCCATCACCCCGCAGAGCTCGCCATGGGCGCCTGCCGCTGGCGACATGGCGACGGCCGGCATGCCGGTCAGCGTCTTCAGCCAGTGGGCGAGGCGGTCGATGAGGGCGAGCGCCCCCTGCACGGTGGAGACCGGCTGCATCGGATGGAGGTCGCCCAGCCCCGGCAGCCGCGCCATCTTCTCGTTGAGGCGCGGGTTGTGCTTCATGGTGCAGGAGCCCAGCGGATAGAGACCCATATCGATGGCGTAGTTCTTCTGGCTGAGCCGCGTGTAGTGGCGCACGACCTGGGGCTCGGCGAGGCCCGGCAGCCCGATGGCCGCCTTGCGCCTGAGCCCGCCCAGCCGGTCGAGATGAGGCGGCACGGTCGGCAGATCGACGCCGGTGCGCTCGGGCTCGCCCTGCTCGAAGATCAGCGGCTCCTCGATCATCAGGCCGCGATTGCCGGTGAAAGTGGGGGAGGGGGTGGCGTCAGCCATGATGGGTCTCCGGCTCCGATGCGATCACGCTCATGGCAGCACCTTCTTCAGCCCATCGACCAGGGCGTCCATGTCGTCCTTGGTCGTGCATTCGGTCGCGCTCACCAGGAGCAGGTTGGCGAGCTCGGGGTTCCCGGGATGGAGTCGCGAGACCGGCACGCCGGCGAGGATGCGCTTCGCCGCCAGCTTCTCCACCACCTCCGCGGCGGGCATCGGAAGCTGCAGGGTGAACTCGTTGAAGAAGCTCTCATTCACCACATGGCAGCCGGAAATGCCGGCGAGACGCTCCGCCAGATGCACGGCGGCGGCGTGGTTGAGCTCGGCCAACCGGCCGAATCCCGCCTCGCCCAGCAAGGTCAGATGAATCGTGAAGGCGAGGCAGCAGAGGCCGGAGTTGGTGCAGATGTTGCTCGTCGCCTTCTCGCGCCGGATATGCTGTTCGCGGGTGGAAAGGGTCAGTACCCAGCCGCGCTTGCCCTCGACATCGGCGGTCTCGCCCACCAGGCGGCCGGGCATCTGGCGCACGTATTTCTCGCGGGCGGCGAAAAGCCCGAGATAGGGCCCGCCATAGGACAGGGCATTGCCGATGGGCTGGCCCTCGGCGGTGACGATGTCCGCGCCCATGGCGCCGGGCGATTCGACCAGGCCTAAGGAGACGGGCTCCGTGACGGCGACGATCAGCAGCGCGCCGGCCTTGCGGCAGGCCTCGGCCAGCGCGCCATGGTCGCGCAGATGGCCGAAGAAGTCCGGGTTCTGCACCACGACGCAGGAGGTCTCGCCATCGATCTCAGCGATCAGGTCCTCCATGCCGCTGGGGCTCGGCGCCGAGGCCGCAACCTCGAAGCCGTGGAAGCGGGCATGGGTGGCCGTCACCTCGCGGTAATGGGGATGGAGATTTCCGGAGATGACGGCGCGGCGCCGGCGGGTGACGCGGTTCGCCATCATGACCGCTTCCGCGGTCGCGGTGGCGCCGTCATACATGGAGGCATTGGCCACCTCCATGCCGGTGATCAGGCAGACCTGGGTCTGGAACTCGAACAGATATTGCAGCGTGCCCTGGGTGATCTCCGGCTGGTAGGGCGTGTAGGAGGTCAGGAACTCGCCGCGCTGGATGAGATGGTCGACGGCCGCGGGAATATGATGGCGATACGCCCCGGCGCCGAGGAAGCTCGGCACCGAGGAGGTGCCGAGGTTCTTCGCCGCCAGGGCCGCTATCTCGCGCTCCACCTCGATCTCGCCCAGATGGGAGGGAAGGTCGACGGGCTCGGTGAGGCGTGCGAACTCTGGCACGTCGCGATAGAGGCTCTCGACCGAGGGCACACCGATCCGGGCGAGCATCGCGCGCCGGTCGGTATCGGTCAGCGGCAAATAGCGCATCAGTGCTGGCCCTCGACGAAGGCCTTGTAGGCTGCTTCGTCCATCAGCTTGTCGAGCTCGCTCTTGTCGGCGATGCGCAGCTTGAAGAACCAGCCCTCGCCCAGGGGGTCGCTGTTGACCGTCGCGGGCTGATCGGGGAGCGCCTTGTTCACCTCCACCACCTCGCCTGAGACCGGGGCGAAGATCTCGCTTGCCGCCTTCACCGATTCGACGACGGCGATCTCCTTGCGCTGCTCGGCCTTGCGGCCGACTTCCGGGAGCTCGACGAAGACCACATCCCCCAGCTGCTCCTGGGCATAGGGGGTGATGCCGACGGTGGCGACATCACCATCGAGGCGGATCCACTCATGGTCTTCTGTGTATTTGAGCACGCTCATGGCTTTCCTCTCGGGTTAGCGTTTGTAGTTGGTCTTGACGAAGGGCAGCGCCACGACCTTGGCAGGGAGCGCCTTGCCACGAACGATCAGGTTCAGGGCGTGGCCAGGCGCCGCCAGGGCGGTCTCGGCATAGCCCATGGCCAGCGGGCCGTTGAGGCTGGGGCCGAAGCCGCCGCTGGTCACCTCGCCGACTTTCCGGCCGGCGGAGTTCTGGATCTCCGTATGCTCGCGGGCCGGCTGGCGGCCCTCGGGCAGGATGCCGAGGCGCCGGCGCTGGGTTCCTTCCCGAAGCTGGCGCTGGATCACCGCCGCTCCCGGAAAGCCGCCCTCGCGCCTGCGGCGCTCGCCGATGCTCCAGGCGAGCCCGGCCTCGATGGGCGTGGTGGTCTCGTCGATATCGTGGCCATAGAGGCAGAGCCCGGCCTCGAGCCGGAGCGAATCCCGCGCACCGAGGCCGACGGGCTTCACTTCAGGCATCTCGAGCAGGCGCCGCGCCAGGCCCTCTGCGGCCTCGCCAGGGACCGAGATCTCGAATCCGTCCTCTCCGGTGTAGCCCGAGCGCGTGACGAAGCAACGCGCGCCCTCGATGCTCCAGAAGGCGCTTTGCATGAAGCGCAGCGCCCGGCAATCGGGCACCAGACGAGCGAGGGCCGTCTCGGCCGCCGGGCCCTGGAGGGCGATCAGCGCGCGCGCGGCCAGGTTCTCGATCTCCACTTCGGCGCTGATCTGGACCCTCAGATGCGCCTCATCCGCCTCCTTGCAGGCGGCGTTGACCACCAGGATCAGGTGATCGCCCGTATTGGTCACCATGAGGTCGTCGAGGATGCCCCCTGTCTCATTGGTGAAGAGGGCATAGCGCATGCGCCCCGGGGCAAGCCCGGCGATATCCGAGGTGACGAGACGCTCCAGGGCCAGCGCCGGCATGGGCCCGCCCGGCTTCGCGGTGAGGCGGAGTTGGCCCATATGGGAAACGTCGAAGAGCCCGGCCTGGCTGCGAGTCTGCAGATGCTCGGCCAGGATGCCGCTCGGATATTGCACGGGCATGTCATAGCCCGCGAAGGGCACCATCTTGGCGCCGAGCTCGACATGCAGCTTATGGAGGGGGGTTCGTCTCAGTTCCGATTCGGCCATCATTTCCTCCGACAGAGCGCTCGCGACACCACGGGCCTGGCCCTTCGGCCTGGTTCCGGGTGCCCCCTCTGTCGTCGGACCTGAAAGATTTGCGGCAACCGGATCCCAGAGATCCGGCGGCAGCTTTCCCCTTCGGTGAGGCGTTTGCCCGCCTGCTTTCCAGAGCGCCCTCGCCCCTTGCGGTCCTCTTTGCCTGAGAGTTTCCGGGGCGGTTGCTCCTTCGGCGCCGGCCCGAAGGCCGGTCTCTCCCGCGCGGGTCGAACCGGGCGCGGGAGAGCTTCCGTCCGCTTGACCATCCGGTCAAGTCTGAAATGGCAGGATAAGGCGGAGTCGGCAGATTGCCGTTTGATTGCTGTCTGATTATTGGGGATGCGCGCGGTTGTAGGCGAGCTCGTCATGAGTCAGAGCGAAGCCCACATAGACGCGGTAATCATCGCCGCGCTGGCCCGCTGTCATAGGGATCTTCTCCTCCAGCTCCTCGCGGATGCCGTTGCGCGTCTTGTTCCCGGGAAAGTCGATGAAGGTGTCGAACTGCTCCCGCGCAAGCACATTGCTCTTCGCGTCCGTGATTGCGACGAAATAGGCGAAGCTCGCCTTGTGATCCTTCTCGGCGGGGCCGCGGCTGGCAACGAAGTCGACGGTCATCTTCACAGTCACGCCCTGGTCGGAGGATTCGCATTTGCCGTTGATATCGCCGATGAAGGCGTCGAACACCACATCGGTGATGTCATGGCCGGGCGGGCGGAAGCGGGTCAGCAGCGCCGCCTCGCCGACCTTGGTGACTTGCGGGCAGCTCACCGGCTTGCCCGAGCCGAACACGTTGTTGAAGAATCCGCCGCTGCTGGGCTGCGCGGCGGCGCTGGGCTTGGGCGGCGGCGTGCTGCTCGTGGGGGGCGGCTTGTCTTCCCCGCCGCAGGCCGCGAGCGCGAGGCTCGCGAGCAGCAGGGCGGCGGGAAGGCTTACCCGATGCGATATGGTCACAGGGTGTTGTGCGTCCCGTCGCACATGGGCGAGCTTTGGGTCTGCTTGCAGCCGCAGAGCCAGACGGTCGTCGACTCCTCGGCCTTGAACTGCCGGGGCACGAAACTGCTTCCCTTATGGGAACCGTCGCAGAAGGGCTGCTTTGCACTGCGCCCGCAGGCGCACCAGAAGTAGGTCTTGCCGGCCTCGACATCGACCTGGTAGGGCGATTTTTGCGCCACTACGGCCTTTTCCATCATACGCTTCCTTCGCTTGAGGCCCTTTGTTACTGTCCGGGCAGCCGGACTTTAGTAAACGGTCCGCCCCCGCACAAGGCCTGCTCCAGATGACGATGTCGACGACCGATTCTGCCGCCTCCGAAGCTGCCGATCCCGCCCGCGACCGGCTACCGCTCCATATCCTGCTGGCTGCGCCGCGCGGTTTCTGCGCCGGGGTGGATCGTGCGGTCCAGATCGTCGAGCAGGCGCTGGCGCGTTACGGCGCCCCGGTCTATGTCCGCCACGAGATCGTCCATAACCGCTATGTGGTGGAGGGGCTGGAGAAGCGCGGCGCCATCTTCGTCGACGAGCTCGATCAGGTGCCCGACGGGGCGCCGGTGATCTTCTCCGCCCATGGCGTCCCGAAATCGGTTCCCGCCGAGGCGGCGCGGCGCAAGCTCCTGTATCTGGACGCCACCTGCCCTCTGGTCAGCAAAGTGCATCGCGAGGCAGAGCGGCATTTCGCCGCCGGTCACCAGATCCTGCTCATCGGCCATGCCGATCATCCCGAGGTGGTGGGCACCATGGGTCAGCTCCCGCCGGGCGCGGTGGTGCTGATCGAGACGGTCGAAGCGGCCGAGGCGATCGAGATCGAGGATCCGAGCAGGCTTGCCTATACGACCCAGACGACCCTCTCGACCGACGACACGGCGGCCATCGTCGCGGTGCTGCGCCGGCGCTTCCCCTCGATCGAAGGGCCGAAGAAGGACGATATCTGCTACGCCACCGCCAACCGCCAGAAGGCGGTGAAGGCGATCGCCCAACGCTGCGATGCCCTGCTGGTTCTGGGGGCGCCCAATTCCTCCAACTCCATGCGGCTGGTGGAGGTGGCGCTCGCCGCTGGTTGTCCCGATGCCTTCCTGGTGCGTCGCGCCACGGAGATCGACTGGCACCGGATCGCCGGCGTCGCCCAGCTCGGCATCACCGCCGGCGCCTCCGCGCCCGAGATCCTGGTGGAGGAGGTGATCGCCGCGGCGAAAGCGCGTTTCGCCGTCACGCTCGAAGAAATCGCCGTCACCCGCGAAACCGTGGAGTTCAAGCTGCCCAAGGCGCTCTCCGCGCACGCCTGACGAGACACCTTCAGCGAAGATGGCCGTCTATACGGAGGTGCCCGACAGCGAGCTCGAGGAGTTCGTCGCCCGCTACGACATCGGGCGGGTCGCTGCCTGCAAGGGCATCGCCGAGGGGGTGGAGAACTCGAACTACCTCCTCCACACCGATCGCGGCAGCTATATCCTGACCCTCTATGAGAAGCGGGTGAAACGGGCCGATCTGCCCTTCTTCATCGGCCTGATGGAGCATCTCGCGGGCAAGGGCATCGCCTGCCCGACGCCGCTGCACCAGCGCGAGGGCGGCGCGCTGGGGGAGCTTTGCGGCCGCCCCGCCGCCATCATCAGCTTTCTCGATGGCATGTGGCCGCGCCGGCCGACGGCGCGGCATTGCCAGCTCCTGGGAGAGGCGCTGGCGAAGTTCCACCTGGCGGGTGCCGATTTCTCGCTGAAGCGGCCCAACGACCTCTCCCTCGGGGGCTGGCGCGCCTTGTTCGAGGCCTGCCGGGCGCGCGCGCAGGAGGTCCAGCCGGGCCTGGCGGAAGAGCTCGCCCGCGAGCTCGATTTTCTGGAGTCCTGCTGGCCCGGAGATCTCGCCATCGGCACGATCCATGCCGATCTCTTTCCCGACAACGTCTTCTTTCTCGGCGACCGGCTCTCCGGAATCATCGACTTCTACTTCGCCTGCACGGATTTCTACGCCTATGACATCGCCGTCTGCCTGAATGCCTGGTGCTTCGAGCCGAACAACGCCTTCAATGCGACCAAGGCCCGCAATTTCATCGCGAGCTATCGCAAGGTGCGGCCGCTGCCGCCGGCCGAATACATGGCCCTGCCGCTGCTCGCCCGGGGCAGCGCGATGCGCTTCCTGTTGACCCGCCTCTATGACTGGCTGCATCACCCGCCCGGCGCCTTCGTGAAGCCGAAGGATCCGGTGGAGTATCTGCGCAAGCTGCGCTTCCACGCCGCCGTCTCCGGCCCCGGCGGCTACGGCCTCGATCCCCCGCCGCTGGGCCTGGGTCTCGCGCCTTGAGTCAAATCCAGATGGACGGGATCGCATTCGATTCCCGCCCCCCTTGCGGGGGCGGGTCAGGGTGGGGGGTCGGATCCGCGGCAGCGGATCAAAAAAGACTCGGCATAACTGTTGCGGCACGCGCCGAGCATGCGGCTACCCCCCACCCCAAACCTCCCCCGCAAGGGGGGAGGGGGAAGAAGGCGGCAGCGTCCATGTCCATGGACAGCCATTCGTCGTCTTCTGCTTCGCAGAGCAAGGGGGTTTGACGCTATTGACCACCACCATCGACATCTTCACCGACGGGGCCTGCAGCGGCAATCCGGGCCCGGGCGGCTGGGGTGCGGTGCTGCGCTCGGGGCCGCATGAGCGCGAGCTCAAGGGCGGGGAGGCGGCCACGACCAACAACCGCATGGAGCTGATGGCGGCCATCGCCGCGCTCGAGGCGCTGAAACGCC
>DATBBO010000324.1:0-8143 GCA_036270995.1 Dongiaceae bacterium
AGGCGATGACCGTGGCGAAGAGGATCGTGGGGACCGCGCAGTCGTAGATGTCGCCGCCGGTGAATTTGGAACGGTCGATGCCGACCTTCGCCCAATCGATGGTCTCCAGCACGCCTTCTGCGCAACCCTGGATGGCGCGGCCGGAATCGACGTCGACGACATCCCAGTTCACGCTCTTGGCTTCGACCATGGCGCGGATCTTGGCGATCTCGCCGTTGTATTCCTCCTCGGTGATCTTCGTGCCGGTTTCCTTGGCATAGGGCTCGAAGTAAGCCTTGCGCTGGCTCATCTGATAGGCGCCACCCCAGGAGGTGATGTTCAGCTGATCGCCGGCGAGCGCCGGCTTGGCGGGCGCCAGCAGAGCCAGGGTCACGCCGGCCACCGTCAAGGCGCCGGCAAGCATGAGAGTTTTCTTCATCGCTTAAGCACTCCCTGATGGGCCCCTCCCGGGATGGGAGCGGCCTTGCCTCTTGTTCTCCGAGGCCCGGTTCATGAGCCTTGCCGGAGTCGTCGCGTCATGGCGCGTCGAGCGCCCGACAATCCTCGGTCTTCCAGCCGATGGTGATCTTCGCCCCCGGCTCGAACTGGGCCGCGCCATCGGAATTCGGCAGCTTGACCACGAAATCCTCATGGCCGCAGACCGAGACGCGGGTGCGCACGTGATCGCCGAGATAGATGAGCTCGCGCACCTCGGCATCGAAGAGATTGGGCATGCTGCCGGCCGGCGGGTTGATCTTCACCCGCTCCGGCCTGAGGGAAAGCGTGGTCGCCTGGCCCACGGCATCGACATTGACCGCCAGCGCCCGGACCGGGCCGCCGCCGGGGATCTGCACCTGGCAGGTGGTGCCGTTCATCGCCGTCACCTGGCCATGCAGCCGGTTGTTCTCGCCGATGAACTGGGCGACGAAGGCATTGTCGGGCCGCTCATAGAGATCGGCGGGACGCGCCAGCTGCTGGATCACCCCATCGTTGAAGACCGCGATGCGGTCCGACATGGTGAGCGCTTCGCTCTGGTCATGGGTCACATAGACCACGGTGACACCGAGATCGGCATGGATGTGCTTGATCTCGAGCTGCATCTGCTCGCGCAGCTGCTTGTCGAGAGCGCCGAGCGGCTCGTCCATCAACACCAGCTTGGGATCGAAGACCAAAGCACGGGCGAGCGCCACGCGCTGTTGCTGACCGCCGGAAAGCTGACCCGGCCGGCGCTTCCCATAGGGGCCAAGCCGGACCATCTCGAGGGCGCGCTTGATGCGCCCGGCGATCTCGGGCTTGCCAAGCTTTCGTACCTGGAGCGGAAAGGCGAGGTTCTCCTCCACCGTCATATGGGGGAAAAGGGCGTAGTTCTGGAACACCATGCCGATATCGCGCTTGTGCGGCGGCATGTTGTCGATCGGCTTGCCGTCCAGAAGGATGCGGCCGTGGGTCGGAACCTCGAAACCGGCCAGCATCAGGAGCGTGGTGGTCTTGCCGGAGCCCGAGGGTCCCAGCATGGTCAAGAACTCGCCCCGGGCGATGTCCATGTTCAGGCTTTTGACGACCAGCGTCTCGCCGTCATAGCTCTTTTGAACGTCGATGAATTTAACGAATGCGTCCGCGCCCGCCGCCATGACCCTTCCGTTCGGCTCTCCCCTCGTCCGCCGGCTGTCTCCCCGTCCTGCTGGGCGGGGGCGCCGGTCTGGCAAAATCTATGTCCAAAGGATGACGAAGGAAACCCTGTTATGCAAACGGGCAGGAAGGTCAAACATTGGGCGGCGCGATACCGGTTTCATGAGGGGGCCAGTGGCACCGGGCGGAGCAGAGGCTACTCCGCCGCCTGGCCTGCGCTGCGCTGGCCCTGGACAGCGAAGAAGGAGGCGGATTTGGGCTGCGCGGGCAGCTCGATCGGCCCCTCCATCATCCGGGCGAAGCGGGTCGCCTTGCCGCGGAGGATCCGCCCCTCATGGGGATTGGCCATGGGATTGCGGGCCAGCGGGAAGGCATCGGCCGCGGTATAGACGCAGATATAGAGGCCGCGGGAGCTGGCGCTGCGATTGGCCTCGGAGCCGTGGCAGAGCCGGGTATGCATCAGGCAGACACTGCCGGCGGGCCCGATCGCCGGCATCTGCCTGGCCTTGAGCCCCGCGGCGGTCGCCGGCTCGATGGAGCCGGTGAAGCGGTCGCCCTCGAAGAGCGAATAGATCGGACCGCGATGCGAGCCGGGCACCACCATGAGCGCGCCATTATCCGCGGTCACCTCGTCGACGAAGATGAGGGCGGTGACGATGGAGTCATTGGTATGGGGCGTGTAGGCGAAATCCTGGTGATAGCCGACCTCGGTGTTGCTGCCCGGCAGCTTCAGGTTGATCTTGCAATGATGGAATTTGATATCGGGCCCGATGAGATCGGCGATCATGTCGACGACCCGGGCATTCCAGGCCACATCGGCGAAGGCGGGCGAGATGTCCGAGGGATTGTTGACCCGGCGCAGCGCCGGGCGCTCGGGCCGATGCTCCTCTCCCATGTCGAAGCGCGGCCGCCCGTCCACGGTCGGCGTGCCGAAAGGCTCGCGATGGCGCCGGCTCTCCTCGACCCAGTCGGCAATCTGCGCCCGCATGGCAGCAAGCTCCGCGGGCGTCACCGCATCGGGAGCGACGAGGCAGCCATCGCGCCAGAACTCATCGATTTGGGCTTTGCTCAGCATGGATCGGCCTCCTTCAGGGCGCGATCCTATCACGCCTCCTCATCGCCGCGCAGGCGGTCGATAGCCCGGCGGTCAGCCTTGGTCGGACGCGGGCCGGCAGAGGCATGTGCCGCCCCACGGGCGGGCGGCGGGGCCAGATCCTCGTAAAGCGCTTGCGCCTCCGGCGCTGGGCCGCGGCGCTCGCCCAGAGCCAGGATCCGGACCGTCCGGATATGGGGGCCGAGCGGGAAGGTCAGCACATCCCCGGGCCTCACCCCGTGATGTGCCTTGAAGACGACGGTGCCGGCTATCCGGACCTTGCCCGCCGCAGCGAGCTTGGCGGCGAGCGTTCGGCTCTTGCAGAAGCGTGCATGCCAGAGCCACTTGTCGAGCCTGAGGCTCGTCTCGCTCATCGGGTGAATTTGAGATCGCGCAGGGCCGCGAAGGGGGATTCGGGCCGGGGTGGGCGAGGACCACGCCGCCGGCCCTTCCGCTTGCCGCGCTTGGGCAGCACCTTGCGATCCGGGGCATGAAAGCGAAGCTCGCCCGCCTGCTCCTCGGAGCGATAGCCGAGGGCGGCGATCACGGCGGGCAGCGCCGCCGCTTCGCATTGGATCGTCTGGCGCAGCGCCTCGACCGGCAGGAACGGCCCCTGCTCCGCCAGCCGCCGGGTGGCCAGCGACAGACGCTCCAGCGCGTCGGCCCGGATCGCCAGTGGTCCCGCCAGGCGATAGCCCACGGAGTGATAGAACTCCGCCGGCAATGCCGGATCGCGGAGCAGGCTGGGCGGCCGGCGCGGCGGCAGGGGCGCGGGCGCTCGTCCCGATTTGATGCACCAGAGCAGCCCCGCCAGGCTCGCCGCCGGGGCCAGCGCCGGGAACCACACGCTTTCCCGGCCGAGCCGAACGCCAAGCGCGCCCAGTGCCTTTGCATCGGCCAGGGACAGCTGGGCCGCGAGTTCCCGCCGGGGCAGCAGGCCCAGGGCCTCGATGAGCTGGAACAAGACGCCGCGGGTGGCGCCTGTCGCCGGAGAGGCCTCGGCTGCAGCCAGCGGCTTCAGGCGCCGGGCGATATAGTGCTCCACCCAGAGCGCGAGACGCCGGCGCAGACGTTCGCGCTGCGCACCATCGAGCAGATCGCTCTGCAGGGGGTCGACCCGGGGCCGGGTCATGGTCTCCCCAGCGATCAGGCGGCCGACCGGCGCCCCCTCCCAGCTCAGCACCCCGGCAGAGGAGAGCGCAAAAACCGGATCGGGCGCCCCCTCCAGCCGAGCGAGCCGTTCGGGGATCTCCCGGGCCAGCGCCCGGCGGGCGGCATTGAGCAGCGGGCGGGATTCCTCGACCCCGCCGGAGCCGTCGGGGATGAAGCGGAAGCCCGCAAGCTGGCCGACGCCATGACCCTCGACGATGACCTCGCCGGCCTTGGTGACCGACCCCGCCAAGGCGCCGCCATCCTTCATACGGCGCAGCAGATGGGCTTGCCGGCGGTCGACAAAGCGCTGGGTCAGCGCCCGGTGAAGCGCGTCGGAGAGCTTGTCCTCGACCGCCCGGCTGGCCTCCTGCCAATGGCCGGGGTCCTTCAGCCAGCCCGCGCGGTGGGAGATATAGGTCCAGGTCCGGATATGGGCGATCCGCGCCATCAGGGTATCGATATCGCCATCGGTGCGGTCGAGGCGGGCGACATGACCCGCGACCCAGTCCGTGGGCAGCCGCCCCTCCGGGGCTGTCAGATGGCGGAAGACCTGGGCCAGCAGGCGGGTATGGGCATCGCTCATGACCTTGCGGAAATCCGGAATCTGGCAGACGTCCCAGAGCAGGCGCACTGTCGCGGGCCCGCCGACCCGACGCAGAATCTCGGGGTCCCGGCCCAGATGGGCAAGCGCAAGCTGGTCATCCGCCTCCCGGGCCCGCATCAGGACGGGATCGGGGGAGCGGCGCTCCAGACTCGCCTGGAGGCCCGCGACGGAATGGAAATCGAGATCGCTGTTGCGCCACATGAGGGCGGCGATGGCTTCGAAGCGGTGGTTCTCGATCGCCTCGACCGTCTCGGGTGGGAGCGCCCCAATCTCGGCCGTGGTTCCGAAACTGCCGTCGTTCATATGTCGCCCGGCGCGGCCGGCGATCTGGGCGAGCTCCGCGGGTGTCAGCCGCCGGGGGCCGCGGCCGTCGAACTTGGAGAGGCCGGCAAAGGCGACATGGAGCAGATCCATGTTCAGGCCCATGCCGATGGCATCCGTCGCCACGAGGTGGTCGACCTCGCCGGCCTGGTACATCTCCACCTGGGCGTTGCGCGTCCGGGGGCTGAGCGCGCCCATGACCACGGCGCAGCCGCCCTGCTGGCGGCGCATGGTCTCGGCGATGCGGTAGACCTCGCCCGCCGAGAAGGCCACCACGGCGCTGCGAGGCGGCAGGCGGGTCGCCTTGCGCGGCCCCTTGTAGCTGAGAGTGGAAAAGCGCGGCCGGGTGATGATTTCGAGCCCCGGAAGCAGGCGGCGCAGCAGGGGGCGCATGGTCTCGGCCCCCAGCAGCATGGTTTCCTCGACTCCGCGGGCATGGAGCAGCCGGTCCGTGAAGACATGGCCGCGCTCGGGATCAGCCGCCATCTGGACCTCGTCGATGGCCAGGAACCCGACGGGCCGGTCCAGCGGCATGGATTCGGCGGTGCAGACGAAATAGCGGGCGCTTGCCGGCAGGATCTTCTCTTCGCCGGTGACGAGCGCCACGGCGCTCTCACCCTTGATCCGGCGGATGCGATCGTAGTTCTCCCGGGCCAGGAGACGGAGCGGGAAGCCGATCATCCCGCTCTCATGGCCGAGCATGCGCTCGACGGCGAGATAGGTCTTGCCGGTATTGGTGGGACCAAGCACGGCCGTCAGCCGCGGCCCCGGAGCGCCGATCATGGTTCTAAGATCAGGCTGGCGGGCGGGCTTTGCAAGCGGCTCCCTCGCCCGCGGCACCGCGCCCCACTTGATGGGCGGGCTCCATAGCCCTATATCGCGCAAGGATTTGAGCTGGGAGGTTGCGTGATGCAGGAAGAACGCCACGGCTTTCAGGCCGAAGTCGGCCGGTTGCTGGATATCGTCGCCCATTCGCTCTACAGCGATCGATCGGTGTTCCTCCGGGAGCTGGTTTCCAATGCCTCGGACGCCTGCGACCGGTTGCGCTACCTGGCCCTCACCCGGCCCGAGCTCGCCTCGGAGGATGCCCAATACCGGGTCGTGATCACCCCCGATGCCGCGACCAAGACGCTCACCATCGCCGATAACGGCATCGGCATGAACCATGACGACCTCGTCGCCAATCTCGGCACCATCGCCCGCTCCGGCACCGCCGCCTTCCTCAAGGAAGCGACCGGCGATGCCGCCAAGGACCTCTCCCTCATCGGCCAGTTCGGCGTCGGCTTCTATGCCGCCTTCATGGCGGCGGAAAAGGTCGAGGTCTTCAGCCGGCGTGCCGGGGAAACCCAAGGCTGGCGCTGGGTTTCCGACGGCAAGGGCGATTTCGCCGTGGCCGCTGCCGATGACGTGGCCCGCGGCACGAAGATCGTTCTCCATCTGCGCGGGGATGCGACCGAGTTTCTCGAGACGCCGCGCCTCAAATCCATCATCGTCCGCTACTCCGACCATATCGCGCTGCCCATCCTGCTCAAAGCCGATGGAAAAGAGGACAGGCTGAACGAAGCGGCCGCGCTCTGGATGCGGCCGAAGTCGGAGATCACAGAGCGGCAATATGCCGAGTTCTACCGCCATGTCTCCCATGGCTTCGACGAGCCTCGGCTCACCATCCATTGGCGCGCCGAGGGCAAGATCGACTACACGGCCCTGCTGTTCGTCCCGAAGAGCCGCCCCTTCGATCTCTTCCATCCCGAGCGCAAGCATGGGGTGAAGCTCTATGTCCGGCGCGTCTTCATCACCGATGATTGCGCCGACCTGCTGCCGGGCTATCTGCGCTTCCTCAGGGGCCTTGTCGATTCCGAAGACCTGCCGCTCTCCATCAGCCGCGAGATGCTGCAGCATAATCCACTGGTGGCGAAGATTCGCACCGCTCTGGTGAAGAGAGCGCTTTCCGAACTCACCAAGCTCACCGACAAGGAGCCGGAGAGCTATGCCGATTTCTGGAAGGATTTCGGCCCCGTCCTGAAGGAGGGACTCTACGAGGATCAGGAGCAGCGCGAGACGCTGCTGAAGCTTGCCCGCTTCCGCTCCACCCAAGGCGAGGGGCTGGTGAGCCTCGCCGACTATGTGGGACGGATGAAGCCAGGGCAGGAAGCCATCTACTACCTCTCCGGTGAAAGCGTGGAGGCCGCGGCCCGCAGCCCGCAGCTCGAAGGCTTCGCCGCCCGTGGCGTGGAGGTGCTGCTGCTCTCCGATCCCGTGGACGAGTTCTGGATCCCCAATGTCGGCGCTTATGACGCCAAGCCCTTCAAATCGGTGACCCGTGGCGGGGCCGATCTCGACAAGATCGCCCTGCCCGAAGAGAAGCAGAAGGCGGTCGAACCGCAGCCGGCCGGAACCGATGCGCTGATCGCGCTGCTGCGCCTGGCGCTCAAGGACGCGGTCAAGGATGTGCGCAGCTCGGCGCGCCTCGACACCAGCGCGGTCTGCCTCGTGGCCGACGAAGGCGATATGGATATGCACCTGGAGCGGCTGCTGAAGCAGCATCGACAGCTCGACAGCGCCGCCAAGCGGGTTCTCGAAGTCAATCCCCGCCACCCCCTGATCGCCGGCCTCGCCAAGCGGCTGTCCCAAAACGGCAACTCCGAGGAGGTGACCGAGGCGGCATGGCTGCTGCTGGACCAGGCGCGCATCGTCCAGGGCGAGCCGGTCGCCGACACCGCGGCTTTCGCCCGGCGCCTCGACGCCACGCTATTGAAGGCGCTGGGCTGAAGGCGATCGGGTAGCAGGGGAAAAAGCTACTTCGCCTTCGCTTTCTCCTTCGCCATCTCCGCCATGGCCTTGCGGCCGGCCTCGGCCATCTCGGCCGGGGTCATGTCTTTCTGATGGGTGGCGACGGACCAGCTATGGCCGAAGGGGTCGGTCAGGCGGCCATAGCGATCGCCCCAGAACATGTCCGCCGGCGGCATGACGCCTGTGGCACCAGCGGCGACGGCGCGGCTGTAGACCGCATCGCAATCGTCGACGTAGAGATGCACGGTCACCGCAGTGCCGCCGAGTTTGAGCGGCCCGCCCTTGCCGCCCATCTCGGGAAACTCGTCGTTCAGCATCAGGGAGGAATCGCCGATGCGCAACATGGCATGCATCAGGCGCTTGCCGTCGGGCGCCGGCATCCGCCCGAGCTCGGTCGCGCCGAAGGCCTTCTTGTAAAACTCGATCGCCTCGGCCGCGCCGGCCACCGTCAGGTGAGGCGTCAGGCTGTGAAACCCGTCGGGGATCTTCTTGACCATCGTCTTTCCGCCTCGATCGATATGGCTTCAGCCGCCGGTCTTCTTCTCCATCCGGAAGGAAGCGGCGCCGCGCACCGG
>DATBBO010000325.1:0-18500 GCA_036270995.1 Dongiaceae bacterium
ATGGCCCATCCGGAGATCGCCTTTTCGCTCAACGATGGCGAGCGGGTGGTGCTGCGCTACGCCGCCACGCCGGGCCTCATGACCGATGCGGCGGCGGTGCGGCTGGAGCGGCTCTCCGCCATCATGGGCCGCGAGTTCGCCGAAAACGCGCTTGCCATCGACGCCGAACGCGAGGGCCATCGCCTCACTGTCTTCATCGGCCTGCCGACCCTCAACAAGGCGACGGCGGCGCAGCAGTTCCTCTTCGTCAATGGAAGGCCGGTGCGCGACCGCCTGCTCCACGGCGCCGTGCGCGGCGCCTATCAGGATTTCCTCGCCCGCGACCGCCATCCGCTCGTGGCACTCTTCCTCGACCTGCCGGCGGAGGAGGTGGACATCAACGTCCATCCCGCCAAGGCGGAGGTCCGCTTCCGCGATCCGGGGCTGGTGCGCGGCCTCATCGTCGGCGCCGCGCGCCATGCGCTCGCCGCCGCCGGCCATCGCGCCTCGACCACCGTGGTCGCCGCGGCGCTCGGCAGCTTCCGCCCCGAGACCTCGGGCGATTTCCCCTGGCGCGGTAGCTGGCCCACGAGCTCGGCGCCGCCCCGCGCGCTGGCCGAGACGGCGGCGATGGTCTATGCGCCCTTCGAAGGCTTTGAGCGGCCGCAGGCACAAACCCACGAAGTGTCCGATGCCGCGAGCGCAAGCGCGGCCGCGGCAGCGAGCTTCCCGCTGGGGGCGCCGCGGGCCCAGCTGCATGAGACCTATATCGTGGCGCAGACCGCCGAGGGCATCGTCATCGTCGACCAGCATGCGGCCCATGAGCGGCTGGTCTATGAGCGCATGAAGCAGGCGCTGGCCGATGGCGGCGTCAAGCGTCAGGGGCTCCTGATCCCCGAGGTGGTGGAGCTCGATCCCGCCGCCGCCGAGCGGCTGACCGCCCGTGCCGATGAGCTCGCCGAACTGGGCCTGGTGCTGGAGCCCTTCGGCCAGGGTGCCGTGGTGGTGCGCGAGGTGCCGGCGCTGCTCGGCGAGGTGGCGGTGAAGGCGCTGGTTCAGGATCTCGCCGACGAGATCGCCGAATTCGGCGCCGCCCTCGGCCTCAAGGAGAAGCTTGAGGAGGTCTGCGGCACGCTTGCCTGCCACGGCAGCGTGCGCGCCGGCCGGCGCCTCAATCTCGCCGAGATGGATGCCCTGCTGCGCCAGATGGAGGCCACCCCTCATTCCGGCCAGTGCAATCACGGCCGCCCGACCTATGTGGAGCTGAAGCTCGCCGATATCGAACGCCTGTTCGGGCGGCGGTGATGTCGTCAAGGCGCCCAGCGGGCGCGTTGCTTTAGGATTGCAGCCCAGGGACGCCCTTGCCAGGATCGTGCGCGGGCCTTGTGGGGGCCTGACACCGAGGCGCAGCCTCGCCAGGTCCTCGAATTCCGATGAGTCCGACATGACCGAAGAAAGCGTCACCCTCTGGCGGCCTGTCGGGCCCGCGGAGCTCGATCTGATCCGCCAATCGGGCATGCGCGCCTTCCCCCCACGCCGGCCGGAGCAGCCGATCTTCTATCCGGTGCTGACCGAGGAATATGCGGTCAAGATCGCCCGTGACTGGAACCTGCCGGCGAGCGGCAGGGGCTACGTCACGCGGTTCCGGGTGCGCGGCGATTTTCTCGACCGCTACGACATCCACGAGGCCGGCGGCGGCGAGCATCTCGAATATTGGATTCCCGCCGAGGAGCTGGCGGATTTCAACGCCGCCATCATCGGCGAGATCGAGGTCGTCGCGGAATTTCCCTGAGGGACGGTGGTCTCAGCTGGCAACGCCGGGCGGAGGGTGGCCTCCCGAACCTTCATCCCAGGATGGTTCCCGGCTTGGCTTGAAGGCGGCCATCAGACGTTTGAGGGAATCGTAGTCCTGGCGATTTGACGGTTTCGCCTCTGCCTTGAAGCTGTCCTCCGGCAGGAAAGCGGCGTAGCCGAAGTCGATATGGAAGTCCGGGAGCTTGGCGCGTTCGATGCTCGCGCGGATCTGGGCGGGCGTATAGTGCTCGGAGAAGCCATAGTCGCGGACAAGCTGCGGACCCAGGCGGCGGGCATAGAGCTTAGCCGCGGATCTGAGGACCAAGCGCTCCAGCATCCGCCTCAGCATGCAACACCTCCGGCATCAACCAGAGAGAGCAAGGCGCGGCGATTGTGCCCACGTCCTAGACCTTGCGCAAGATCAGCACCCGCGCCTTGCCGTAGCGCCGCTCGTCGAGCGCCTCGAAGCCCGCCGGTGGCGCGAAGCTCGCGATCTCGCGGCCCGACATCTCCAGGCTGACGATCGCCTGCCCCGCGATCCATCCGGCCGCGGCGAGGGCCTCGAGCGCCGGAATGGCGAGGCCCTTGTGATAGGGTGGGTCGAGGAAGACGAGGCTCGCCGGACGGCGCGCGCGAGGCGGGTTGGTGGCGTCGGCGACGATGAAATTGCCCGCGACGCCCAGCGCCTTGGCATTGTCGCGCGCCGCGTCGAGGGCCGGGCGGCTGATGTCGATGAAGCTTGCCTCTGCCGCCCCACGCGAGAGCGCTTCCAGTCCCAGAGCGCCTGTGCCGCAGAAGGCATCGAGCACCACCGCATCGACGACCACGGAGCCGCCATCCTCCCGGAGATGCCCATGCTCCAGGAGATCGAATAAGGCCTGGCGGGTGCGGTCCGCGGTCGGGCGGACGTCGAGACCCGCCGGCGAGGCGAGCCGCCGGCCCCTAAGACGGCCGGCGACGATTCGCATGCGGCCCAGGGCCATGGGACCGGGGGCCGTGCGGCCTGGCGGCGTGGGGCTTCAGTGCGCCGGGCTTCCGGTCATCCGCGCGCTTCGGCCGCCCATGCTCCCGCCCACTGTCCCGACTGGGCTCCTTGGCGCGCGCGCGCCCGCTCTGATCCGGGCTCTTGCCGGCGATACCGAGTTGCTCGCGCAGCACCTTGGGCTGCACCTCCTCGACCTCGCCCTTCTCAAGATGGCCGAGCTGGAAGGGGCCATAAGCAATACGGATGAGGCGGCTCACCGGATAGCCCAGATGCTCACAGACGCGGCGGATCTCGCGGTTCTTGCCTTCGGCGAAACTGAGCGTCAGCCAGGCATTGTCCCCCTGCTGGCGGTCGAGGCTGGCGCGGATGGGCCCATAATCGATTCCCTCCACCGTCACGCCCTTGGCGAGGCCGGCGAGCTTCGCGGGATCGACATGGCCATTGACCCGGGCGCGGTAGCGGCGGAGCCAGCCGGTCGCCGGCAGCTCGAGCTTGCGCTTCAACTCGCCGTCATTGGTCAGCAGCAGCAGGCCCTCCGAGGTGAGATCGAGCCGGCCGATGGGCATGAGCCGCGGCAGATTCTTGGGCAGCTTGTCGTAGATCGTCTCGCGACCCTCGGGATCGCGCGCGGTGGTCAGGAGGCCGCGCGGCTTGTGATAGCGGAAGAGGCGGGTTGGCTCGGCGGCGGGCAGCGGCTTGCCATCCACGAGGATGCGAGTTGCCGGCCCCACCACCAGAGCCGGGCTCGTGATCTTCTCGCCGTCGACCACGACGCGGCCGGCCGTGATCCAGGCCTCGGCCTCGCGGCGTGAGCAGAGCCCGGCGCGCGCGATGCGCTTGGCAATCCGCTCCTCGCCCTCCGGCCGGGCGCCCTCAGAGCGTGGCGGCGATGAGGGCATCGAAGATCTTCTCGTCGCCCTGGCTGATGGAGTATTCCGGATGCCACTGCACGCCGAGGCAATAGCGGTAGCGCGGATCCTCGATGCCCTCGATCACGCCATCGGAGGCGAGCGCATCCACCACCACGCCTTCGCCCACGCTCTTTACCGCCTGGTGATGGGCGCTGTTGACCTCGAGTGTGTCGACTCCGCAGATGCGGTGCAGCAACGTGCCCTTGGCGACGTTCACGCGATGGCCCGCTTCGGTGCGCGGATTGGGCTGCTCATGGGCAAGCGCGCCGGAGACCTCGTCGGGGATATGCTGGATCAGCGTCCCGCCGAGGACGACGTTCAGCAATTGCTGCCCCCCGCAGATGCCGAGCACGGGCATATTGCGGGCGAGTGCGCCCTTGGTGATCTCGATCTCGAAGGCGGTGCGCTTGGTCTTGAGCTTCACCGTGGTGTGGCGGGTCGCGGCGCCGAAGAGGGCGGGATCGACATCGAAGGCGCCGCCGGTCACCACGAGCCCGTCGATGCGCTCGAGATACGCCCCCGCCTGCTCCGGCTCATGAGGCAGCAGGATGGGCAGGCCCCCGGCGCGCGCCACCGCCTCGCAGTAGTTCTGGCGCAGCGCATACCAGGGCAGCTTGGAATAGCCCCCCGGCTCCTCGGAATCGAGGGTGACGCCGATGACGGGCTGGCTCATGAGCGGAAGGTCCCTTGCGATGGATGGAAGGCCACGAATCGCCTCCGTTTCGGTGCGGGGCATCCTACACCGATTTGGCGGCAGCGCCGCAAGCCGTGCTCAGGCCGCAGGGCGCGTCGTGCTCTGGCCCGCAAGCTTCTCGCCAAGTGCCCGCAGCAGGGCTGCGCCATCGCCATGCCAGGCGGCGCCATGCATGCAGGCGAGGGTGGTCGGGCCGAGTGCTGCGAGCCCTTCGAGCAGAGCGTTCGAGTTCGGCGCATGGGCGTAGTAGTCCATGCCCTGGCGCATGGCCTCCGAGGGCCCGAGGATATCCGCCTCCGTCACCGGCGGATGATCCGCACCACCCTGGGTGAAGAGATCGCCGCAGAGGAGCGTGCGCGAGGTCTCGTCGAAGAGATAGCCACACTCCCAGCCATGGGGCAGATGCGGCGTGGTGCACCAGCGAAGCCGGTGCTTGCCCAGGCGAAGCTCCTCGCCATCGGCGAGCGCGCGGGGCGGACGATCCGCATAGTCGCCGAGGGAGGTCATGACCGCGACCTCACCGGCGATGGGTGTTGCGCCCGGTGCCTCGGCCAGAAACTCGTTGAGGGCGCCGCATTCATCCGCCTCGAAATGGGAGAACGCGACGAAGCCCAGGCTCTCGACCGGCAGCACCGCGGCGATGGCTTGCTTCACCAGCGGGAACATGCGCCTGAGCCCGGTGTGGAAGAGGAGCGGAGCCTCGTCGCGGATCAGATATTGGTTGAAGGAGAAGCCGCCGGGAATGACCGAAACCGGCGTGCTGATCCGATAGACATCCGGGGCGATCTCGTCGATGCGCGTGCCGCTGTCGGAATTGGTGATCATCTGCCCTCATCCTCTTCGGAAATCCGCAATTTCCAGTGGGGCCGAAGCGTGCACGCCGCGCGGGAGGATCGCAAGCGATTGCGCGAGTTCGGCTTCGCAATCCACCGCAGCGGTGGCAGTATCGGGAAGCTCCGGGAGCGAGGGCAGGCATGGACGATCAGGATCTCCCGCTTGCGGCACGGCCGCGCTTCATGGATCTGGCCCTGGCCGAGGCCGCGGCCGCCGGCGCCCGCGGCGAGGTGCCGGTGGGAGCGGTGCTGGTGGATGGCGCCAGCGGCGGCATCCTCGCCCGTGCCGGCAATCGCGTGGAGGCGCTCAAGGATCCCACCGCCCATGCCGAGATGATCGTGATCCGCGAAGCCGCGGCCGCAGCCGGGCTGAAGCGCCTCGAGGGGGCCGATCTCTACGTCACGCTGGAGCCCTGCGCCATGTGCGCGGCGGCGATCTCCTTCGCCCGGCTGCGCCGGCTCTATTTCGGCGCTGGCGATCCCAAGGGCGGTGCGGTGGAGCATGGCCCGCGATTCTTCAACCAGCCGACCTGCCATCACCGTCCCGAGGTCTATGGCGGCATCGGCGAACGGCAAGCGGGCGAACTGCTCCGCGCCTTCTTCCGCGAGAGGCGGTGAGCCGGTGAGGGCAATTCTTTGCTTCCCTCGGGAGAGAGATAAGAGCGCTGAGCGCGTGGCTGGCGCTACAGGTTCAGCTTGTCGCGCAGCTTGTAATAGGCAACGGCGGCGGCGAGGAACCAGGGATCGCCGTTATAGAGCGGCCGGGTCTGGAACATGAGGCCGTCGAGTGCCGTGCGGCCCTCGGCACGGCCGAGGATCTGCTGGCCGATGCGGGTGCCGAAATAGCTGGCGAGCGACACACCGGAGCCGCAATAGCCCATGCAGTAGTAGATCCCGTCCTGCTGACGGCCGAGATGAGGCAGGGTATCGAAGGTGTAGGCGACGAAGCCCATCCAGCCATGGGTGATCTTGCTGCCGGCGAGCTCCGGGAAGATGCGGGTCATATGGGCGTGGAGCTTCGGCGCACTGAAGCGCGGGTTCGTCTCCTTGAAGGCGACCCGGCCGCCGAAGATCATGCGCCGGCGGTCCTCCGACAGGCGGTAGTAGAAGACGAGCTTGCGCGTATCGCTGAGGACCCGGTTGTTGGGGCTGAGGCGGTTCGCGAGTGCCGGGTCCAGCATCTCGGTGGCGATGATGTAGCTGCCGATGGGGATGACCCGCCGGCGCAGCCACGGCGTCAGCGGCCCCGTATAGCCGTTGGTGGCCACCAGCACGTCGCGCGCCTGCAGCGTGCCGCGCGGGCTCGTCAGACGGAAGCCCTCGCTCTCGCGCTGGATCGAGAGCACAGGACAGTGGCTGATCACCTGGGCGCCGGCGGCCTGGGCTAGGCTCAGCAGCCCCTGGTGATATTTGGCCGGGTGCAGCGAGGCATGGGCGGGGAAGACCACGCCGCCGTGATAGCGCTGGCTGCCGATCTCGCGCCGCTGCTCCTCCCGCGGCACGACGAAGACCTCGACCTCAAGCCCCTTGGGCTGACGGGTGGCCGAACGCGCCAGGGTCTCGAAGGCGGCGGGGTTGTGGGCGGCATGGAAGCGGCCGACCCGCGCCCAGTCGCAGTCGAGCTTCTCGCGCTCGATGAAGTCGCCGATCCAGGCAAGCGCGTTGATGCCCTCGCGCCGGATGCGGAAGGCGAGGTCGCGGCCGTGAACCGCCTCGAGCTCGTCGAAGCTCGGCTTGAGCGAAGTGCTGACCTGTCCGCCGTTGCGGCTCGAGCAGCCCCAGCCGGCATCCTGGGCATCGAGCACCACCGCATGCCGTCCGCCGCGGGCGATCTCGATGGCGGCGGTCAATCCGGTATAGCCGCTGCCGACGATGGCGACATCGGCACGGGCCGGCGGCGCGACGGGCGGCAGGTCCGGACGGGGTGCCGCTTCCCACCAATAGGGCTTGTCCTGATAGTTGGCGGCGAAGAGGCTCTGACTCATGGCGGCGGCATGATGGCCGAAAGGCGAGGCCTCCGCCAGTGCCGCCGCCGTCGCAGCGGCGACAGCTTCGGCTAGGAGGTCGCCGCACAGCTCGTCAGCATCGCCCAGATGGTGTTGATTCGCTTGGCGGTGGCTTGCGCCTTGCTGGTCCCGGCCTGCAATGCCGGGATCAGCGCCGTCGCCCGCTCCGCAGGAGTCGGGGGCTTCACCCCCACTCCGGCAAGCTCGTGTGGGGCCGACGGCGCCTGAGACGGTGGAGCAATGGTGGTGGCCGCGCTCACCGATGTCGGTGCGGTCTTGAGCGCCGCCAGCACGGCATCGACATTCTGCTCCCCGGAGATGACCTTCTTGTCGGTCCCGGTTATGACGGCATTGGCGAAGATCTGGAGATTCGTGGGCGAGCTTTGGGCGAGGTCGATGGCGGTGGCGAGGTCTCCCAGGGCCTTTTGCGCCTCATCGCGGGCGACCAATAGGGCCGCAGCGAGGGTCTTGTCCTCTATCTTGCCGCCCAGGATCAGGGCGGTCGCCGTGCCGATATCGCTCTCGAGCAGCGTGCTATCCTTGTCGTATTCGCCGCCCCTCTGGCTCCTGTCGTATTCGGGAGACATTGCCGTAGCGACCCCCGCCGCGCAGCTCAAGGATGCGGCGGCGCTGTTGTAGGCCAGCGCCTTGGCCTGGGGGCCGAAATAGGTGCGCAGGCCCGCGGCACCGGCGGCGCCCAGGCCAAGGCCGATCGTCGTGTTCGTCGCGCCATTGAAGATGGGATTTATGATCGTCGCCGCCCCCAATCCGATCATGGGCAGATCGAAGATGAGCTGCTCCCGCAGCATGTCGTCCCGCTGGCCGACATAGCCTTGGGCGAGGGCCTGCAGCTTCCTGGCGGCGTCGGCGGGATTGTGAAACTGCATCATGTCGATCGAATCCGCGGATCCCGCGCCGGTCACGATGCTTTTGTCCCTGGACGGCGAATAAGGCGCCGGGTCGAAGACCGTCCCGCATCCCGACAGCGACAGAGCGATCGCCAGCGCAAGGGCCAGACGCATGTCCCCCTCCACCGTTGTGGCTTGTCCGACTACCCCTGATTGATTTTCTCTCCGGGCAGCAGCGGAGCTTAGGGAGGAAATTCTCTAGATATCCTTAAGCTTCGGTGTCGTTCCTTGCCAGGGCGCGCCAGCCGATATCGCGCCGGCAGAAACCTTCGGGCCAGTCGATGGCGTCGATCGCGCCATAGGCAAGCCTGCGTGCTTCTTCGATATCCTCGCCCAGCGCGCTCACCCCGAGCACTCTTCCGCCATTGGCGAGCAGCCGGCCATCCTCGGCGCGACGGGTGCCCGCATGGAAAACCTTGACGCCCTTCATCGCCGCGACCGCATCGAGGCCGCGGATCTCGGTGCCCCTCCGGTAATCGCCGGGATAGCCCCTGGCAGCCATCACCACGGTCAGCGCGGTCCGCGGCTGCCAGCGCAGATGGAGTTTGTCCAGCACGCCATCGGCCGATGCGATGAGGGCGGGCAGCAGGTCCGACATCAGCCGGAGGCACAGCACCTGGCATTCGGGATCGCCGAAGCGGGTGTTGTATTCCAGGAGCTTCGGCCCCGCTTGCGTCAGCATGAGCCCGGCATAGAGCACGCCCTTGAAAGGCCGCCCCTCCGCCGCCATGGCCGCAACGGTGGGCTGGATGATGCTGCCCATGATTTGCGCCTCCAGCACTGCGGTGGCCGCGGGTGCCGGCGAATAGGCGCCCATGCCGCCAGTGTTGGGGCCTGTGTCGCCATCGCCGGCGCGCTTGTGGTCCTGGGCGGAGATCAGAGGGAGCGCCGTCTTGGCGTCGACGAGAGCGAAGAAGCTGAGCTCCTCGCCCTCGAGGAATTCCTCGATCACCAGTTCCGCGCCGGCCGCGCCGAAGATGCGCTCGGCCATCATCGAATCGATGGCCATGATCGCCTCCTCCAGGGTCGTGGCGATCACCACGCCCTTGCCCGCGGCGAGCCCGTCGGCCTTGACGACTATAGGAAGGCGCTGGCGCGCGACATAAGCCTTGGCCTGGCCGGAATCGGTAAAGCGCGCATAGGCGGCGGTGGGGATTCCATATTTGGCGCAGAGATCCTTCATGAAGCCCTTGGAGCCTTCGAGCGCCGCGGCGGCGGCGCTGGGGCCGAAGGCCTTGATGCCGGCCTCGGCCAGGCGGTCGACGAGGCCCAGCACCAGCGGCGCCTCCGGCCCGACCACGACGAAATCGATCTTCTGCTCCACGGCGAAAGCGGTGAGCCGCGCCACATCCTCGGCGGCAATGGCGACGCATTCGGCCTCCTCGGCGATGCCGGCATTGCCGGGTGCGGCGAAGAGCTTCGTCACCAGCGGCGAGGCGGCGATCGCCCAGCAGAGCGCATGCTCCCGTCCGCCCGAGCCAACCACCAATATGCGCATGCCTGCCTTCCTTTTTGCGCGACCCCCGTCGGATTGCACGAATCGCGGGTGAGCATAAGATGCCCGCTCGATGGCCGACAACCGCAACAACCTGCCTGAATACAGCGTCAGCGAAATCAGCCAGGCGGTGAAGCGCACCCTGGAGGGCGCCTTCGAGCGCGTGCGCGTGCGCGGCGAGATCAGCGGCTTCAAGCGCGCCGCCTCCGGCCATCTCTATTTTGCCCTCAAGGACGAGGAGGCGAAGCTGGACGCGGTCTGCTGGCGCCTCAGCGCCGGCCGGCTCACGGTAACGCCGGAGGACGGGCTCGAGGTGGTGGCGATCGGCCGCGTCTCCAGTTATCCCGGCCGCTCCTCCTATCAGCTCCTCGTGGAAAGCCTCGAGCTCGCGGGCGAAGGCGCGCTCTTGAAGCTGCTGGAGGAGCGGCGCAGAAAGCTCGCCGCCGAAGGCCTCTTCGATGCCGCGCGGAAGCGGCCGCTGCCTTTTCTGCCGGAGGTGATCGGCGTCATCACCTCGCCCACGGGGGCTGTGATCCGCGACATCCTGCATCGCCTGGAAGACCGCTTCCCGCGTCGCGTGCTGCTCTGGCCGGTACTGGTCCAGGGCGAGGGCGCCAAGGAGCAGATCGCCGCCGCCATCGCCGGCTTCAACGCCATTGGACCCGGTGGGCCGCTGCCGCGGCCCGATCTCCTGATCGTCGCTCGCGGCGGCGGCAGCCTGGAGGATCTCTGGGCCTTCAACGAGGAGATTGTGGTGCGCGCCGCGGCGGCCAGCACCATCCCCCTCATCTCCGCCGTCGGCCATGAGACCGACACGACCCTGATCGATCATGCCTCGGACCGGCGCGCGCCCACCCCCACCGCCGCCGCCGAGATCGCCGTGCCGGTGAGGGCCGAGCTCCTGGCCGATGTGATGCAGGATGGCGCGCGGCTTGCCCGCGCCATGCGCCGCCTGACCGAGGAGGCAAGGCTGCGCCTCGAGGGGCTTGTCCGCGGTCTGCCGCGTCCGGTCCAGCTCATAGCCGAGCGCATTCAGACCCTCGATGGCTGCATCGAACGCCTCCTCAACGCGCGCATCGGCTATTTCCGGCGCCGGTGGGACCTGATCTCCCGGCTTTCCGCGGAACTTCCCACCCCGCGCCAGCAAATCGAAACTCATCGCCAGGCCGTGCTCCATGCCGGTGAGCGGTTGGCGGCATGCATGCGCGCCCTGCTGCGCGAGCGCGGCCAGCGCCTGGCTTTGGCGCGGCTGGAGGGCCGGCTGCTCGGCGATATGCTGAACCGCCTCTGGGACCGGCTCGAGGGGCTGGACCGGCTCCTGGAGAGCCTCTCCTACGAGCAGGTGCTGGCCCGCGGCTTCGCGCTTGTGCGCGATTCCGCCGGCAAACCCGTGCTGCGGGCAGCGGCGGTCCAGCCCGGGGCCTCGCTGGGCATCGAATTCACCGATGGAAGCGTCGGCGCAACCGCCGAAGGGGGAGCGCGCGCGAAACGGCCGAAGCCCGCCGCCGTCCGCCGCGCCACGGCGGTATCGAAAGATCAGGGAAGCCTCTGGTAGCGCCGGCCCCGGATCGAGCCCGCAGAAAGGGATGTTCGCATGACCAAGACGATGAAGGTTCTGCCGCGGGATGCCGAGCGCACGCTGCTGCTGGGGCGCGTCTGGCTGCCGGGGGTGGGGCCGGCGGTGATCGCGGTCCGCCAGGGCAAGGCGATCGACATCTCCCAGAGCCATCCCTTGAGCGCGCTGCTGCTGAACGAGGCCGAGCCCGCCAAAGCGCTCGCCGCCGCGGCAGCCAAAGGCCGGGATCTCGGCCCGATCGCCGCCATCATCGACAACAGCGAGGAGCCGCGCCGCGACGAGGCCAAGCCCTTCCTGCTGGCACCGGTCGATCTGCAGGCGATCAAAGCCTGCGGCGTCACCTTCGCGGCGAGCCTTCTGGAGCGGGTGATCGAGGAGCGCACCAAGGGCGATCCGCGGGCGGCCGATGCCATCCGCAACAAGCTGATGGGCGAGCTCGGCGTCGATCTCACCGCGATCAAGCCGGGCTCGGAGCCGGCGCGCAAGGCCAAGGAGATGCTGCTCGCCCGCGGGCTGTGGTCGCAATATCTCGAGGTCGGCATCGGCCCTGATGCGGAGGTCTTCACCAAGGCCCAGCCCATGTCGGCACTGGGCCATGGAGCGCGCATCGGCGTGCATCCCGCCTCGCTCTGGAGCAATCCCGAGCCCGAGGTCGTGCTGGTGGTGGATGCCCGCGGGCGGCTCGTCGGCGCGACCCTGGGCAATGACGTCAATCTCCGGGATTTCGAAGGCCGCAGCGCCTTGCTGCTCGGGCGCGGCAAGGACAATAACGGGTCCTGCGCCATCGGCCCCTTCATCCGCCTGCTCGACGGGAGCTTCGGGATCGAGGATGTCCGCAAGGCCGATCTCGCGCTGGAGATCGCCGGCACCGACGGGTTCCGGCTGGAGGCCGGCAGCTCCATGTCGAAGATCAGCCGCGATCCACTCGACCTCATCGCCCAGACCATGGGCAATACCCATCAATATCCCGACGGGATGGTGCTCTTCACCGGCACCATGTTCGCGCCGACCAAGGACCGCGACCGCCCCGGCGAGGGCTTCACCCACAAGCCCGGCGACCGCGTCGCCATCTCCAGCGAGAAGCTCGGCACGCTGGCGAACACCGTCCATCATGCCGACCGCATCGCCCCCTGGGATTTCGGCGTGATCGCCCTGATGCGCAACCTCGCGACGCGCCAGCTCCTGCCCCATTGACCCGCTGGCCGTCGCGCTAGGGCAAGATCGGGTCAGCTTGGGGAGGCACCGTTGGGCCGGGTCCTTCGCACTCGCAGCATTTAGCGCAAGACTGGAAAAGTCGCCGCAAGAACCAAACAACGCCCGAGTGGGAAATTCCCAAATTCGGCCTGTAGCCGAGCGCAGTGACCTATATCTGCCATTAGGGTCTTCGACGGATCGAGACGTTCGGCTCGGCCCCTGTGGCTGCCGGGATGGTCTGCCGCGGCCGGCAAGCGACTCCGCGCGCGGTCCGTCGACCCCTGCGAACCCTGAAAGGACTGAGCCATGGCCCTTCCCGCCAACAAGCTCGAAAGCACGATGGAATATGCCGCCGTTCCCGGCACGGAGCTCAGGATTTCCCGCGTCGGGCTCGGGACCTGGGCGATCGGCGGCTGGATGTGGGGCGGCACAGACGAGGCGGCAGCGATCGCCACGCTGCGGGCCGCGGTCGACCATGGCATCACCCTCATCGACACGGCACCGGCCTATGGCTTCGGGCGGTCGGAGGAGATCGTCGGCAAGGCCTTCGCCCAAGGTGGACGGCGCGGGCAGGTGGTGCTCGCCACCAAGGTCGGCCTCGGCTGGCGGGACGGCAAGCCCTACCGCAATGCCAGCCGCGCGCGCATCCTGCAGGAGATCGACGAGTCGCGCCGGCGCCTCCAGACCGAGGTCATCGACATCTACCAGGTGCATTGGCCGGATCCCCTGGTCCCCATGGAGGAGACCGCCGCGGCCATGGGCGAGCTCCTGGCCCAGGGCAAGATTCGGGCCATAGGCGTGAGCAACTTCTCCATCGAGCAGATGGAGCGGTTCCGCAAGGTGGCCCCGCTCCATCTGCTGCAGCCGCCTTACAATCTCTTCGAACGCGGCATCGAGGCGGAAATTCTGCCCTATTGCCTGCGGCACAACATCGCGGTGTTGGGCTATGGGGCGCTCTGCCGTGGCCTTCTCTCGGGCCGGATACGCGACGAGACGCGCTTCGAAGGCGATGATCTGCGGCTCAGCGACCCGAAGTTCCAACAGCCCCGCCTCGGCCACTATCTCGACGCGGTGAGGCGCCTGGACCAGCTCGCCCGGCGCCGCTATGGCAAGCGGGTCATCCATCTCGCGCTGCGCTGGATGCTGGACCAGGGCGTCGCCTCCGGGCTCTGGGGCGCACGGCGCCCCGATCAACTCCAGCCCGTCGACGGCATCGGCGGCTGGTCGCTCGACGCCAAGACCAAGGCCGAGATCGACGACATTCTCCGCGAGGAGATCGTCGATCCCGTCGGGCCGGAGTTCATGGCGCCGCCGGCCCGCAGCTAGGGACCGGGGCACAGGGAACCGCCGCCGCGGGGAAGGGACAATGGGCATCGTCCGCTTCGCGCTGCGCTATCCGCATACCTTCTACGTGATGTCGCTGGCGATCCTGTTTCTCGGGATCAGCGCCGCCATCACCTCGCCCAAGGATATCTTTCCGCGCATCAATATCCCGGTCGTCACGGTCATCTGGCAGTACTCCAACCTGACGCCGCGGGAGATGGACCAGCGGGTCACGACCTACAGCGAGTACTCGATCAGCTCCAACGTCAACGACATCCGCAACATGACGGCGCAGACGCTGGAGGGCATCTCGGTCACCAAGATCTTCTTCCAGCCCAATGTGAACATCGATCTGGCTATCGCCCAGATCGTCACGGCGACCAACGCTATCCGCCCTGATGCCCCCCGGCATCGAGCCGCCGATCATCGTGCAGTACAATGCCTCCAGCGTGCCGGTGCTGCAGCTCAGCCTCTCTTCCGACCGGATGAACGAGCAGCAGCTCTACGACTACGGCATCTACCGCCTGCGCCAGGCGCTGGCCCCCATCCAGGGCATCACCTTGCCCACGCCCTATGGCGGCAAGTACCGCCAGATCATGGTCGATCTGGATCCCGCGGCGCTCTACGCCAAGGGGATCACCCCCAATGACGTTGTGAATGCCGTCAACGCCCAGAGCCTGACGCTGCCTTCGGGCGACGCCAAGATGGGCAACCGGCAATATATCGTAAGCCTCGACGCCACTGCGCCCACGCTGGCCTCCCTCAACAATGTGCCGATCCGCCAGGTCGGCGGCACCACGATCCGCCTCAGCGACGTCGCCCATGTGCGCGACGGCTGGGCCGTGCAGCAGAACATCGTCCGCGCCGAGGGGCGGCGCGCGGTGCTGCTCACCATCATCAAGAACGGCGACGCCTCGACCCTCGACGTGGTCAACCGCGTCAAGGCGGCGATGCCCGACATCCAGGCGGCGGCCCCGCCCGGCATGAAGATCAGCCTGCTCTTCGATCAATCCGTCTTCGTGCAGGAGGCAATCGACAGCGTGCTGCGGGAGGGCGCGATCGCCGCCGGCCTCACGGCCCTCATGATCCTGCTCTTCCTCGGCTCCTGGCGATCGACCCTCATCGTCATGATCTCGATCCCGCTCTCGATCCTGACCTCGGTCGCGGTGATGGGGGCGCTCGGCCAGACCATCAACACCATGACCCTGGGCGGGCTCGCGCTCGCCGTCGGCATATTGGTGGACGATTCCACCGTCGCCATCGAGAACACCCACCGCCTGTTCGAGGAGAAGATGCCCTTCGACGAGGCGGTGCTCATGGGCTCCGCCGGCATCGCGCTCCCCACCCTGGTCTCGACCCTGGCGATCTGCAGCGTCTTCGTCTCGGTCTTCTTCCTCCAGGGTCCGGCCTTCTACCTCTTCGCCCCGCTGGGCATGGCGGTGGTCTTTGCCATGATCGCTTCCTATGTCATCTCCCGCACGCTGACGCCGGTCATCATCCGCCTGCTGCTGCGCGGCGAGCAGGCGCGCCACGCCGCCGGCGGCGCCCACGATCTCCTCAGCCGCTTTCACGACCGCTTCAACCGGGGCTTCGACCGGATGCGCGACTTTTATGGCTGGGCGTTGGAACGCCTGCTGCACCGGCGCTTCCTCTTGCCGGGGGTGGCGCTCGCCGTCATCGCCGGCGCGGTCACGCTTTCGCTCCAGGTGGGCACCGACTTCTTTCCCCAGGTCGATGCCGGCCTGATCCAGCTCCATGTCCGCGCGCCCGCGCGCACTCGGATCGAGCACACCGAGCAGATCTTCCAGGCGGTCGAGGACAAGATCCGCGGCGTGATACCGGGCCGGGATTTGGGGCTCATCATCGACAATATCGGCCTGCCCCAGCGCGTCTATAACCTGGCCTTCACCGACGGCTCGACCATCGGGGTCAATGACGGGCAGATCCTGATCTCCCTAAAGGAGGGCCATGCGCCCACGGCGGACTACGTCAAGAAGCTGCGGGTCGCGCTGACCCAGGCCTTTCCCGACCTGCTGCTCTATTTCCAGCCCGCCGACATCGTGACCCAGATCCTGAACTTCGGCGTGCCCTCGCAGATCGATCTCCAGGTGCAGGGCCGTGACCGGGAGGGCAACCGGACGCTGGCGCGGGAGCTGACCAGGCGGATGCGGCGAGTCCCCGGGCTGGTGGATGTGCATCTGCAGCAGGAGCTCGATGCGCCCGAGTTCTACTACAAGGTCGACCGTGCCCGGGCCCAGGAGCTCGGCCTCAACGTCCAGAGCTTGGTCAACAACGTCAATATCTCCCTCAGCTCCTCCGAGCAGGTCTCGCCCAATTTCTGGACCGATACGGCCCAGGGCATTCCCTACTACCTGGCGGTGCAGACGCCCGAGTATCTGATCTCCAGCGTCAACCAGCTCGACAACACGCCCATCTCGGCCCTCACCACGGATGGGACGCCGATCACCACCGTGCTCGGCAATGTGGCGCGCATGAGGCTCCGGCCCGTGCAGTCGGTCTACAGCCAATCGAACATCCAGCCGGTCCTGGACATCTATGCCAGCGTCCAGGACAGCGACCTCGGCAGCGTCGCCGCCGGGCTCAACAAGCTCCTCGGCGAGCTGCAATCGAAGCTGAAGCCGGGCAACTACTTCGTGGTGCACGGCCAAGTGCAGAGCATGAACGCCGCCTTCGACAATCTGATCCTGGGTCTGATCTTCGCGGCCGTCTTCGTCTATCTGCTGATGGTCGTGAACTTCCAGAGCTTCCTCGACCCGCTCGCCATCCTGCTGGCGCTGCCCGGCGCCGGAGCGGGCATCATCCTGCTTCTCTTCGTCACCGGCACGACGCTCAGCGTTCCCTCACTCATGGGGGCGATCATGTCCATCGGCGTCGCTTCGGCGAACTCGATCCTGCTGGTCGCCTTCGCCCGCGAGCAGCGCCAGGCGGGCCACAGCGCCCTGGAGGCGGCCCTCAGCGCCGGGCGGACCCGAATCCGTCCCGTGCTGATGACCGCGGCCGCCATGCTCGTCGGCATGCTCCCCATGGCCATCGGCGTGCCCGGCGAGGAGCAGAACGCGGTTCTCGCCCGCGCCGTCATCGGCGGCGTGCTGGTGGGGACGCTGACGACGCTGTTCTTCGTTCCCTATCTCTATTCGATCATCGGCCGGTATGAGACCCGCCGCACGCCACCCGGCGAAGCTGAGCCTGCGGCCGCCGCAATCGAGGGACAAACCACATGAACGACCAGCCTGCCCGCCCGGCCACGGACGAGCCGCGAGAGCACAGAGGCCGCCGGCGCTGGGCCGCGGCCCTTCTCGCCTTGGCAGCGAGCGGCCTCGGCCTCGTGCTCGGCTATGGCGTTTGGGCGCACTCGCAACGGCGGAACGCCGCGCTGCAGACGCTGCAGCAACAAGAGGATTTCGTACCGGAGGTCCGCACGAGCATTGTCGCCGCTGTCACCAAGCCGCGGCAGGTCGATCTGCCGGGTTCGATGGAGGCCTTCGACAGCGCTACCATCCTCGCCCGCGCCACCGGCTATATCGACAAGCGCTTCGTCGATATCGGCAGCCATGTGAAGCAGGGCGATGTGCTTGCCATCATCGCCGCGCCCGATCTCGATCAGCAGCTGAACCAGGCGCGCGCGCAGCTGGCCCAGGACCAGGCGGCGGTGGAGCAGGCCCGCGCCAATGCCAATCTCGCCCAGGCGACCAACCAGCGCACCATTACTCTGGTCAAGCAGGGCTGGCAGACGAAGGAGCAGGGCGATATCGACCGGCTGACCTACCAGTCTCAGGCGGCGGGACTCCAGGTCGCCCAGGTCAATGTCCAGGCGCAGCAGGCGGCAGTCGCCCGGCTCGAGAAGCTCACGGGCTTCGAGCGGGTCATCGCCCCCTTCTCCGGCACCATCACCAGCCGCCAGATCGATGTCGGCAGCCTGGTCACCGCCGATGTCTCCAGCGGCACCCCGCTCTTCTCCATCGACCGTACCGATGTGCTTCGGGTCCGGATCTTCGTGCCGCAAGAGTATGTCTTCGGCCTCAAGGACGGTGACGCGGCGCAGGTGATCGTGCCGGAGGTGCCGGGCCGGATCTTCAAGGGCAAGGTCGCGCGCAACGCCAGCTCCCTCGATCCCGCGACCCGCACCTTGCAGACCGAGGTCGATGTCGACAATTCCGAGGGCTTCCTGCGGGCCGGTCTCTACTGCAGCGTGCAGCTCCAGGTGCCGCGCCAGGCACCGACCATCATCATTCCCGCACAGGCGCTGATCTTCGACGCCGACGGCCTCAGCGCGGCGGTCTATCGCGACGGCGTCGCCCGGCTCCGCCATCTCGTTCTCGAGCGCGACGACGGCGCCGTGGTCGAGGTCCGTTCCGGCCTCGAGCCCGGCGATCAGGTGATCCTGAGCCCGCCGCTCGACATCCAGGACGGCATGAAGGTGAAGCCCATCGCCGTGACCCAGACGATGGCGACGGCAGGATACTAGACGAGGCGGGTCTTCCTCTCTCGCGCCTCGAAGCGGGAGGGGGAACAGGTAACGCAAGTTCCGTCCGCTGTTTCTGCAGGGAATTTACAGCCAAGCGGGGCTCCCCTTCGTCGAGGCTGCGGGGCGGTCGCGCCCTGCTTCTGCAGAGAATCTGCAGGGACTATGCCTCTTTTCCAGGCGTGGTCCGGGCGCGCAACGAGGGCGCCGGCACAGCCTGCCGCGCAAAACACGCCTTCCGATATGAGCTTAGATTTTAAGTATATACGCAAAAATCATAGCACGTCAAACGGTTCGTACGGCACACGGCCGGCGCTAG
>DATBBO010000326.1:0-6721 GCA_036270995.1 Dongiaceae bacterium
GCCACCGTCCCTATGCTTCATGGCCATGTCGGTACGCCGCCCGATCTGATCCTGCGCTGGAACCGGATGGCCTCGGTGCCGCAGGCCGTCGATGTCGCGATCCATCTGCACGGCTTCTCCGGCCGAGGTGCCGCGATGCGCCTGGATGCGGACAAGGAGCCGAGGAGCGGCCTGGATTTCGCCAATCCGGATCCGCCGGGAGAGCCGGGCCGCACGGAGCCTACGCTCTGCCTCCTGCCGCGGGGAAACTACTATGGCGGCCGGTCCGGCATGGGCTACGACTTCCCGGCGCTGATCACGCCCGAGGCGCTGCGTCAGCTCATCGACTTCGCCCTGGCGCGCTTTGCGGCCCGGATCGGGGCGGCGCAGGTGGCGATGCGCCGTCTGTTGCTGACGGCGCATTCCGGCGGCGGTGCGCCGCTCATGCGCATCCTCGGCCATTACGACCCCGACGAGGTGCATGTCTTCGACGGCCTCTATTCCAGCGCAGCACCCTTGGTGCGCTGGGTGACGGCACGGTTGGCGCGGTCGGATGCGGCATCCGCGGCGCTGCGCGTCCTCTACATCGCCGGCACGGGAACCGCGGCCCAGAGCGAGAGCGTGGCACGGGCGCTGGCCGGCTTGCTGTCGGGTAGTGCCGATCCGCGGACCCGCCGCTTCCGGGTCGAGGCGACACGGGTCGTGCATAACGACATCCCGCGCCGCTTCGGCTGGCGGCTGCTGCTGGACGCGGGATCGGACCTGCCCCTGGGTAGCCCGCCGCCAACGCCCCATCGCAGGACACCGCACCACGCGACGCCTCATCCTTCGGCGCCACCACCCCCCGCATCGACGCCGGACTCGCCGGCTCCGTCGACATCAGCGCCGCCCACGCCGGCCCCGTCCGCACCGACATCGTCGACGCCGACCTCGCCCGCACCGGCCCCGCCGGCGCATCCGGCGGCGGGGGGCTTGGCCCAGGCGGATGTGGATCGCCTCGGGGCAATCACATTCGGGAACGCCGCGGAGATCAACGCCTTCTTCGCCCGCGGCGGCGCTTCGGGATTTGCCGACTGGTTCAACGCCACGCTCGGTGGCCGTGCGCCCTTCATACGTCTTGGTGGAGGCGGCGGGATGCGCATGCCGATAGCGGCCGCGGCCCGTGCACGCTTCGATGCCTTCTGGGATCGAATTCCACTCGCCTATGATCAGCCGCGCATCAGCGTGCTGGAGTTCGCCGCGCTGATGTGCATCACCATGAACGAGACCGACGGCGATTTCGCCAGCCGGGCGGAAAGCAGCGGCCGGAATCAGGGCGGCCGCACGGACGCCCATGGTCATCACCGCGGCCTCGCCTATTTCTTCGATCGGATCGAGCTGCGCCCCGGCCGCTGGAAGGCGAGCTACAACCGCCTGAGCGTTGGCCGGACGGCGGGCTCGCTCTTCGACGACGAGGCCTATATCCGCGCCCATGGAGCCCTGGGCGGCGCGGCGCAGCTTGCCCGCCACGGCGGCGAGTTCGGCGGCGCGTGGCTCTCCGAATACTACCCGCAGGACAGCTTCAGCACCGACGAGCGGGCGAGCGAGACGGAGTTCATCCGCCAGGCGGATTTCTACAAGTTCCGCGGCCGCGGGGTCATCCAAACCACAGGCCGCGGCGGTTATGCGCCCTTCGTCCGCTTCGTCCAGAGCTATTCAGGCAGCGATGCGGCTCTGCTCGAACGCCAGCGACGCTGGAGCGCGCTCTCCGCGGATGACGCCGCCAGCGCCAGCACGAATGACGATTGGGAAGCGATCTTCGCCTCGCCCGATACGCTGGCCCGCGCCCTTGCCTTCCATGCCGGACGGGCCAGCACCGACTATCGGATCATGAGCCGGGATGCGGCCGTGCTGGCCGATGTGCCCGCGCCGCCCAGCGGCCGGCGGAGGCCCGCGGGGCGCAAGGGCTCGGTCTTCTACATGGGCCGGCGCATCAGCGGCAGCTATCCCTATGGCGCGGGAGAATATCGCGACCGCGTCTTCACGCTGCTCAGGGGCATCCTCAGCCTCGCCGGCGGCGCGCCGCTGCCGGCGCCCGCCCCCTCTGAGCCGGCGCCCCCGGCCCCGACACCGCCTTCATCGACGGAGCCGGTCCCGGCGCCGCCGCAAGGCGAGCCGTCCCGTCCAGCATCGCCCTCCCATCCCTCGGCGCCCCGCCGCGGCGCGGTGCCGGCGCCCGATGAAGCCACGATGCATGCGCAATGGGACGCCCATCCCCGCGTCCATGGTCATTTCAGCAACAGTTTCGCGCGCTATTCCGAACTCGCCCCGCTCTACGCGGCCCAGGGTGTTGGCGACGCCGCCGAGTATCTCGACACCAACATGGTGCGGCTCACCTTCTTCGGGCGCCATCAGGACGGGCATCGCGATCTTGTCGCGCCGTTGCGCCAGGCCGAGGAGGCGATGCGCGGCCAAACGGTCTCGCCGCCGATCACCTCCTTCGGCTGCCTCGTTCCCCGGCCGATCCGGGGTACGACCAATCGTCTTAGCAATCACGCGCTCGGCCGGGCCTTCGATCTGAATCCCACCGGCAATCCGCGGATTACCCAGGCGGTCGACTACCTGGTCATCGCTGCCGCAACCGGCACCGACCTTCACCAGCTTCGCCGCGAAACCGACCCCACAACCCTCAGCCGCATCAGCCGCGCCTTCCAGGACGGCTTCACCGAAGCTTGGGTCTCCTCGCAGTCTCAGCCCGACATCCTGGCCGCGCTTCAAAACCGCGGCACCCGAGAGCGGCTGAACGGCTATGCGCGCCATGGCATCTGCACGCTCTACGTCCCGCTGATCCAGGCGCTCATCGCTGCCGGCCTGGTCTGGGGCGGGGCATGGCCCTCCTCGAAGGACTTCATGCATTTCGAGCTTCGGCGATAGAGCATCATGAGGCGGATGCCATGAGCACGACGATCAAGGAGCGCATCGGCCAGGGGGGCCAGGGGCTGGATGCCGAAGCGCGCTATGGCGACAGGCACTGGGTCGACAGGCGGCCGGGGGGCTTCCTGCCCTTCCAGTTCCAGATCCCGCTGGGCGGCGGCGCGCCGGGTCTTGCGATCCCCATCGGTGGCTACGGCTCGCCCTTCGCCTTCACTCTTCCGCTGGGCTCCCCGCCGACGCCGGTCGTTGCCATGCCCGCCATGCCGGTGCCCGTGCCTGTTCCGGTGCCGGCGGAGCCGCCGGTCACGGTCGCCTCCGCTGATCTCCCGCTCTATGTCCCGCCGATCCAGGCGGCGGATGCGGCGGCCGAGGAGGCAGCGGAAAGCGAGAGCGAAGCGGTGCCTCTGGGGGAGCGGCTGTTGGCCGCGGCGGAAGCCGCTGGGGGCGAGGCGCAAGGCTTTCTGGAGGGCCTCCTCGGCGAAGGGCTCGGCGAGGCCGTCCTCGATTCCTGGGGCCGCCCCGTCCGGGCACCCTCGGCAACCGCACTGTTCCATGCCCTTTTGCACCCCCACTGGGGGCGCCCGCATGATCTCTGGCGGCGCTATGCGGGCCGCTTCCGGATCCTCGCCAGTCCGGGCGAGCCCATCGGCCGGATCGTTCCCCTTCCGGGCGATCTCTTCATCCGGATTGCCCTCGGCCAGGGCTGGGGTCTCATTGCCGTCGTCGGCTCCCGCGGGCTGCATGCGCATACGCGCCTGGCCGCGCGAGGGCTGCGCTTCGAAGGCTTTCCGCGCCTGCAGCCGGGCGCCTATGTCCATCTCGTCGAGCCTGGACCGAGATTCCGCGGTTTGGCGAGCCGATTTGCCCGGCGCGTCAGCGACGCCGGCGGCCTCGTGCTGCCCGATACGCTGCTGCTGCGGCTCCGCCCGCTCGCCGGCGCGATGGAGGCCAGCGAGGCCGAGCCCGGTGCCGGATCGCTTGCCGCATCGCCTTCGGCGGGCGCGCTTCGGGCCGGCGACAGCGGTCCTGCCGTGCGCGAGGCACAGGCGAAGCTCAACCGGATCCACGCCGACCTGACCGCGCTTGGTCTGACCGGCCTTGCCGGCTGCCCACTGCCGGAAGATGGGCGCTTCACCCAGCGCATGGCCCAGGCGGTGCTCGCCTTCCAGCAGCAGGTCTTCAGCGATCCCGCGCAGTGGGACGGCGTCATCGGACCGGCGACACGGGCGCAGCTCGACCTGCTCGCCGGCCGTGGCGCGGGGCCGGCGGCCTTGCCTGTCGAGGCGGTGAGCCACGATCCCGAATTCATCCGCTGGGTTCAGACCACGCTGAACCAGGTGATGAATGCCGGCTTAACGGTGGACGGACAGTTCGGCGCCCGCACGCGCTCGGCCGTGCGCGCCTTCCAATCCTCCCGCGGCCTCACCCCCGATGGCATCGTCGGCGCGCGCACGGAAGCGGCGCTCAGGGGCGGGGGCGGTCCGCAGGGCATCCGGCTTCCAACCCGCTGCACCGGCATTCCCGAGCGCCAGACCCTGGATCAGTTCGAGTTCGGCAAGGCCGATGTCCTGCCGCGCCATCAGCCCCAGATCGTCAATCTCGCCTTCTGCATCCTGGCGAGCCAACGCAGCGCGACGCCGATCACGACACTTACCGTCATCGGCCACACCGATCCCGTGGGCACGGACGAGGAGAACATGGTCCTCGGCCGCCGCCGAGCCGAGGCCGTGCGCGACCAGATCCTTCAGGCCATCGCCCGCATCTCCGGACGGCCGGCGCAGCTGACCGTTACAGTCGAATCCCGCGGCGAGCGCGAGCAGCTCCCCGGCGATCCCGGCCGCAGCCGGCGCGTCGAGGTGGTGGTGCCCTTCGCCTTCCCGCGTCACGTGCCGCCGCCGCCTCCGCCCCCTCCGCCCCCACCGCCGGCACCGACCTCGCAGGAGGCGGGGCTGCGCGCGTTGCTCACCGCCTCGATGGTGCTGACCGGCAACCCGACGGCCCCCTTCACATCGGGCGCGCTGCCCTCGGGGCGCCAGTCCGGCAGATTGTGGGCGTATGACATCGCGCTCTCCGCCGGCGCAATGACGGCGACGAACGTCACCTGCATCATTCCCCATCCCGGTGGCCACTCCCACGCCATGCCGGTACTGGAGGAGGCGCTCTGGCAAGGAGTCGAGATCGCACTCTCCGCCGGCGGGCGCGCCAGCCTGCCGATCGATCCGCGTTTCCTGATCGGCAGCTTCAACACCAGCTCCGGCTCGATCGCGGCGCGTGCCCATCCCATCTGGCGGCTGGCCTCCGATCTCGATATCGGCACCGCCGCCGTCTTCGCCTATGACCTCGCCGATCCCGCAAATCCGCGGCCCGTCACCGACATCTCGACCTTGCGGCCCTCCCAGCAGGGACAGCCGGCGGGCCGGATCTGGGCGCTGGTCTGCTGTGAGCTGGTGCTGTGCCGCGCGCGCAACGATTTCGAGCCGGCAGGCGTGCTGGATGCCGCACGCCTCTATCCGCTCATCGAGGTGCTGACCAATGCCGAGACCACCACGATCCAGGGGGCGGTCAGCCTTCGCCGGCCGACGACCAGCCCCATGGATCACGGCTGGGCGAATGGCGGGCGGCATCTGGCGGGGCTCTTCACCGACCGCAACAACAATCTGGGCCTGATGGAGGCGATGCTGTCCCTGGTCGGCGCCAGCGGGGCGGCGATCCCGACCTGGGACGATGTCTTCGACTATGTCGACAAGGACGGCGCGGCCAGCACCCGCCGGCTGGTCATGGTGGATCGGACGCTGACCTCCTCCCGCACCGACATCTCGCATCGCCAGGTGCTCGATCGGGCGCTCGAGGGGAATCTCCCCAGTGTGGTGCTCAAGCTGCCGCGCCAGGGCGCCTTCGACAACATGCATATCGCGCCGCAGATGGAGGTCGGCCTGTCGATCCCGCTGCTGGGCGGAATTCCGTCAACGGCGGTCTCCATGGCGCCGGTCTGCGCCCATGACTGCTTCCACATGCATTGGCGGTGGTCGCAGCACTATACGGCGGAGCAGAACCTCGGCTGGGGTCCCTCGGGGCCCTATACCCAAGCGGGCGCGCCGATGGTCCATCCGAACCAGACGGTCACGGTGGGCATGACGGCCGGCGTGCCGGGTCTGCGCTACGAAGCGGTCGCAGCTTCGCACCCGGCCAATGACTGGATGGTGGTGATGCCCCATGGCAGCGCCTATGCCGTCGAGGTTCGCGTATCGCCGACGGTGCTCCTCGACAAGCTGCTCGACCACCTTGGCGTGCCGGGCTTCATTCGTTCGGCCATCTCGAGCGTGGTCGGAGTCCTGGAGGATCGGGCCTTCGCCTGGTTCTATTTCTTCCTGCAGTTCTGGCCGGCGATCATATCGAGCCCACGCTTCCGCCCACTGGATATCGTCACGGCGGATCTGCCGTTCCTGACACGTCTCTAGGGCATGATCCGCTGAGGCGGGTCACGCTCTGGAGCCCGTGCAATCCTGTAGACCGATCCGCGGCGCGGCGCCATCCTGCAGTTCAGGACAAGGAGCAGGATCGCCCATGCTGGATCACCTGAAGGCCAACAATCGCGCCTGGGCGGCGCGGAAGGTTGCGAACGACGCCGGCTTCTTCCGGCGCCTCGAAAGCCAGCAGGCGCCCGAATATCTGTGGATCGGCTGCGCCGCCAGCCGCGTGCCCGCCAACGAGATCGTGGATCTCGATCCGGGTGAGCTCTTCGTCCATCGCAATGTGGGCAATCTCGCCCCGCCCCAGGATGCCAACTACCTCTCCGTGCTCCAGTTCGCCGTCGATGTGCTGAAGGTGA
>DATBBO010000327.1:0-6950 GCA_036270995.1 Dongiaceae bacterium
AGAAGCATTGGCGTCCTTGGGACGACCTATCGAGTCTGCAAGCTAGCTATAGCGCTTCTGCGCCATTAGCGCGACCTCGACTGTTGTCATGTTTTTGCAACCGTCATAAAACTGCAATATTACCGGATGGCGGAATGAAGGCTGCGAATCAATCGGAAAAGACAGGGCCAGAGCACAAGGTGAAAATACGTTGATTTATACGCTATCTGCATATATCATGAAAATCTAGGCTCCCGGCTTGGCTGTAGATTCGCTGCAGAAACAGCCAAGCAGCCATCGCGCCGCAGGCGGCTAGGCCGTCAGCGCCCCGGCCTCGGAGCCGAGCGAGGCCAAAGCCGCCGCGGTCACGATCTCGGAGACCGTGGCGCCGGTCTGCACGATCTGGGCCGAATGGGCGAGGCCGCAGAGGATGGGGCCGAACACCGTGCCGCCGCCGAGCTGCTGCAGGAGCTTCGCCGAGATGGCGGCGCTGTGGAGGGCGGGCATCAGCAGCACATTCGCCGCCCCGGTCAGGCGGCAGAAGGGATAGAGCTCGCGCATCAGCTCGAAATCGAGCGCCACATTGGCCTGCATCTCGCCGTCATACTCGAAATCGACCTGGCGGGAATCGAGCTCGCGCACGGCATCGCGCACCCGTTCCATGCGCTCCAGCGGTGGATTGCCGAAATTGGAGAAGGAGAGCAGCGCTACCCGGGGCTCATGGCCGAGCATCCGGGCCATTCCTGCCGCTTGCATGGCGATGCCGGCCAGCTCCTCCGCCGAAGGCAGCTCATGCACGGCGGTATCCGCCAGCAGCACCGTGCGGCCGCGCGCGATGACCACCGAAAGCCCGAAGATAATATGGCCGGGCCGAGGGTCGAGGACCCGGAGGATCTCCTCCAGATTGGTTGAGAAGCTGCGCGTGACGCCCGTGACCATGGCATCGGCGTCGCCCTCGGCCACCATGCAGGCGGCGAACACGTTGCGGTCCTGGTTGGCCATGCGCTGGCAGTCGCGATGGAGCGCGCCCCGGCGCTGAAGGCGCCGGTAGAGAAACTCGGTGTAGTGTCTGTTGCGGTGGGAGAGGCGGGCATTGGTGATCTCGATGCCTTCCGGCACGCCGAGGCCCGCCGCCTCCATGGTCGCGAGGATTCGGTCCTCCCGGCCCACCAGCACCGGCGTGCCATAGCCCGCATGATGGAAGGCGACCGCGGCGCGCACCACCTTCTCCTCCTCGCCCTCGGCGAAGACGACGCGGCGCGGATTGTGGCGCACCCGCTCGAAGATCAGGTTGAGGCTCCCGGCGGTGGGATCGAGGCGGGCGGAGAGCTCGGCGCGATAGCCTTCCAGATCCAGGATCGGCCGGCGCGCCACGCCGCTCTCCATGGCCGCCTTCGCGACGGCGAGAGGGATCGAGGAGATGAGGCGCGGATCGAAGGGCACCGGGATGATGTAGTCGGGCCCGAAGCGCAGGCGCCGACCCGAATAGGCGGCATCCACCTCGTCGGGCACATCCTCGCGGGCGAGATCGGCCAGCGCCTGGGCAGCGGCGATCTTCATCTGGTCGTTGATTGTCGAAGCCCGCACATCCAGCGCGCCGCGGAAGATATAGGGGAAGCCCAGCACATTGTTGACCTGGTTCGCATAGTCCGAACGGCCGGTGGCGACGATGGCGTCCTTGCGCACCGCATGCACCTCCTCCGGCGTGATCTCCGGATCGGGATTGGCCATGGCGAAGATGATCGGCTTCTCCGCCATGGCGGCGACCATCTCCCGGCTCACCGCATCCTTGGCCGAGAGGCCGAAGAAGACATCGGCCCCTTTCAGGGCATCGGCCAGGCTGCGCGCCTTGGTGCGCGCCGCATGGGCCGATTTCCACTGGTTCATCCCCTCGCTGCGGCCCTGATAGATGACGCCCTTGGTATCGACGAGGATGCAGCTGTCCTGGGGCAGGCCCATGCTCTTGATGAGTTCGACGCAGGCGATGGAGGCCGCACCCGCGCCGTTCACCACCATTTTTATGTCCTTGAGGCTGCGGCCCGTCAGATGCAGCGCATTGATGAGGCCGGCGGCGGCGATGATGGCCGTGCCATGCTGGTCGTCATGAAAGACAGGAATGTCGAGGAGCTCGCGCAGGCGCTGCTCGATGATGAAGCATTCCGGCGCCTTGATGTCCTCGAGATTGATGCCGCCGAAGCTGGGGCCGAGATAGCGCACGCAGTTGATGAAGGCGTCGACATCGCGGGTGTCGATCTCGAGATCGACGGCATCGATATCGGCGAAGCGCTTGAACAGCACCGCCTTGCCCTCCATCACCGGCTTGGAGGCGATGGCGCCGAGATCGCCGAGGCCCAGCACCGCCGTGCCGTTGGAGATGACGGCGACCATGTTGCCCTTGGCGGTGTAGTCATAGGCGAGGGAGGGGTCCTTGGCGATGCGCAGGCACGGCACCGCCACGCCCGGGGAATAGGCCAGGGACAAGTCGCGCTGGGTGGTCAGCGGCTTGGTCGGGCGGATCTCGATCTTGCCGGGGCGACCCTGGGCGTGGAACAGCAGCGCCTCCTGGTCGGTGGTGCTGCTGCCGCGCGTCCTGATCATGAGCGAGACCTCCCGGGAATTACGGAACAATTGAATACTTGATTACCAAGGCTTGCATGAAAAACCCGTGAAAGGAATAGCGCCGGCGAGTTCCTTGGGTGGCCTGCCCGCCGTGGCCGCAGCCGCGAATCCGCGCTAAGTTTCGCGGCGCATGGAACATCCCCCGCCCGAGGACAGGTTCGAGATCGCGAGCGACTCCTCGCCGCTCATGGCCCAATATCTTGCGGTCAAGCGGGCGCATCCGGACCATCTCCTGTTCTACCGGATGGGGGATTTCTACGAGCTCTTCTTCGAGGATGCGGTCCGCGCCTCGGCGGCGCTCGCGATCGCGCTCACCAAGCGCGGCAAGCATGATGGCGGCGACATTCCCATGTGCGGTGTGCCCGTGCATGCCGCCGAGGGCTATCTCGCCAAGCTAATCCGCCAGGGCTTCAAGGTCGCGGTCTGCGAGCAGCTCGAGGATCCGGCCGAGGCGAAGAAGCGCGGCTCCAAGGCGGTGGTGCGGCGCGATGTGGTGCGCATCGTCACGCCGGGCACCCTCACCGAGGAGAATCTCCTCGATGCCCGCAGCCACAACTTCCTCGCCGCCATCGCCGATGCGGGCGGATCGCTGGGCCTCGCCTGGGTCGACATCTCGACCGGCGATTTCGCGGTCCAGCCGCTGGCGGCCGCCGATCTCGCCGGCGCCCTGGCGCGCCTGCAGCCCAGCGAGATCCTGCTGCCGGACCGTCTTTTCCAGCGCGCCGAGCTCGCCGGACTCCTGGCCGAATACCGCAGCCAGCTCTCGCCGCTGCCCTCCGCGCGCTTCGACAGCGACAGCGCGCGAAGGCGCCTGGAGACGGGCTTCGGCGTCAAGGCGCTCGACGGCTTCGGCAGTTTCGAGCGGGCGGAGATCGCCGCCTGCGGGGCTCTGCTCGACTATCTGCAGACGACCCAGCTCGGGCGCCTGCCGCGGCTTGCCGCGCCGCGCCGGCTCGCCTCCGGCGCGGTCATGGAGATCGATGCGGCGACGCGGCGCAATCTCGAGCTGATGCGGGGAGTCGCCGGCGAGCGCGGCGGGTCGCTCCTCGCCGCCATCGACCGCACGGTCACCGCGGGTGGCGCGCGCCGGCTTGCCGACTGGCTGGCCGCGCCCCTGACCGATCCCGCCGCCATCAACGCGCGCCTCGACATGCTGGCGGCCCTCATCGCCGAGCCCCGGCTGCGCGAGGATCTGCGCGCCGGGCTCAAGCGCGCGCCGGATATCGAGCGCTCCCTCTCGCGCCTGCTGCTGGGCCGCGGCGGCCCGCGGGATCTGGCGGCGCTCGGCGAGGGGCTCGCCGCCGCGGGCGCGTTGCGCCGGCGGCTCTGCGACTCCTCGAATCTGCCCGAGGGGCTCGTCCAGGCCGGCGCGGGGCTCGGGGATCATGGGGATCTGGTGGCGGAGCTCCGCCGGGCCCTGGGGCCGGAGCTTCCGGTGATCGCCCGCGACGGCGGCTTCATCGCGACGGGCTATCGCGAGGCGCTCGACGAGCTTCGTGGGCTCAGGGACGAGAGCCGGCGCCTCATCCTGGAGCTGGAGCAGCGCTATCGCGGCGAGACCGGGATCTCGTCCCTCAAGATCCGCCACAACAACGTGCTGGGTTACTACATCGAATCGACGGCCGTGCATCTGGAGAAGCTGACCCGGGAGGGCGGCTTCATCCATCGCCAGACCATGGCCAATGCCACGCGCTTCACCACCGTCGAGCTGGGCGAGCTGGAGCGGCGCATCGCCACGGCAGCGGACAAGGCGCTGGCCCTCGAGCTCGAGCTCTTCGCCGAGCTGGTGGCCATGGCCGCCGCGGCCGAGGTGATCGCCGCGGCGGCCATGGCGCTCGCGCTGCTCGATGTGGTCGCGGGTCTCGCCGAGCTCGCGGTCGAGGCCGATTACTGCCGGCCGCTGGTGGATGACAGCATCGCCTTCGAGATTGCCGGCGGGCGCCATCCGGTGGTCGAGGCCGCGCTCCGTGCCCAGCAGGCGGGCGCCTTCGTTGCCAATGACTGTGATCTCGGCAATGCCCAGCGCCTCTGGCTCCTGACCGGCCCCAACATGGCCGGCAAATCGACCTTTTTGCGCCAGAATGCCCTGATCGCCGTGCTGGCCCAGATCGGCGCCTATGTCCCGGCGCGGGCCGCGCATATCGGCATCGTGGATCGCCTCTTCAGCCGGGTGGGTGCGGCCGACGATCTCGCCCGCGGCCGGTCCACCTTCATGGTGGAGATGGTGGAGACCGCGGCGATCCTGAACCAGGCCGGCCCGCGCTCCCTCGTCATCCTGGATGAGATCGGCCGCGGCACGGCGACCTTCGACGGCCTCTCCATCGCCTGGGCGACGCTGGAGCATCTCCATGAGGTGAACCGCTGCCGCGCCCTCTTCGCGACCCACTACCACGAGCTGGTGGCGCTGGCGGCGCGCCTGCCGGGGCTGTCCCCCCATGCCATGCGGGTCAAGGAATGGCAGGGCGATGTCGTCTTCCTTCACGAGGTAGCCCCCGGCGCCGCCGACCGCAGCTACGGCATCCATGTGGCGAAGCTCGCCGGCCTGCCAGCCGCCGCCGTGGCCCGGGCCGAGCAGGTGCTGGCCACGCTCGAGAAAGGCGAGCAGGCGAGCGCGCTGACGCGGCTCGCCGACGACCTCCCGCTCTTCGCGGCTCGGCTGCCGGAGGCGCGCAAGCCCTCGGCCGCGGAGGATGCGCTTGCCGCCCTCGATCCCGACGGAATGACGCCGAAGCAGGCGCTGGAGGAGCTCTACCGGCTGCGGCGGCTGGCGAAAGGTGAGGGCTAGCGGCCGAGGCGGACTCAAGCTGCAGCGCTGTGCTCCTCGCGCGCCGCTTTCCAGACCTCGCGAGCCGCATCAGCATTCATCACCGCGATTGCGAGCCCGACAACAAGGTCGGGCCAAGCCGATCGCCATAGGAACGCCGTCACCAGACCCGCTGCGATGATGGCAACATTTGCCATCGCATCGTTTCGAGCCGACAGGAAGGCGGCTTTGGTCAGAGAGCCGCTATGGTGGCGGTAGCGGGCGAGCATAAAAGCGCAGCTCAGGTTTACGGCGAGCGCGCCTAGTCCTGCGAGGGACAGCGGCACCGGGGCTGGTGCCACAGGCATGTTGAATTTCTGCCAAGCCGTCCAGAGTGTCGCAAGACCCGGCACGAGCAGGAGCGCTGCAAGCGCCATGCCGACGCGCGCCCGGCTCCTCGCCGACCAGCCCAGAGCCGCGAGAATCAGCAGGTTGACGGACGCGTCCTCAAGGAAATCGACCGAGTCGGCGAAAAGCGAGACCGAGCCGATGGCGAGCGCGACGGTGAACTCAACACCGAAGTAGCCGAGGTTCAGCGCGGCCACCCACAGGACCGTTCGCCGTAATGCCGCGCTATGCGTGCCGGTCGCTTCGACTTCCATGTTCTCGCCTAGCATCGACCATGTGCGAAATCGCCCGCCGGTCGAAGGGAACGCGGCATTGAAACCCATTTCGATGAGCCGGGCGAGGCGCACGAGTAGACCCCGATGCCCGACCTCGGCTATACCCCACGCCCATGAAATTCTCCCATCTGACCGAACGCATCAGCGGCGAGGGCGCGCGCGCCTGGGCCGTGCATTACGAGGCCACGCGCCGGCGCCGCGCGGGCCAGGACGTGATCATTCTCTCCGTGGGCGATCCGGATTTCGATACCCCGGCGGCGATCGTCGCCGAGGCCAAGGCCTCCCTCGACCGGGGCCGCACCCACTACTCCGGCATCGTCGGCGATCCGCATCTGCGCGCCGCCATCGCCCGCTACCACGGCGCGCGGGCGGGCGTTGCCGCCGGCCCGGAGAATGTGGTGGTCATGGCCGGTGCCCAATGCGCCCTCTTCGCTGCGGCGCTCTGCCTCCTCGATCCGGAGGAGGAGGTCATCGTGCCGGAGCCCATGTATGTGACCTATGAGGCGGTGGTGGGTGCGAGCGGCGCTTCGATGCGCCGGGTGCCGCTCCGGCCCGAGCATGGCTTCCGCCTGCAGGCCGAGGACGTGGCCCCGGCCATCGGCCCCCGGACCCGCGCCGTGCTTATCAACAGCCCCAACAACCCCACCGGCGCGGTTATCCGGCGCGCCGAGCTGGAGAAGCTGGCGGCGCTCTGCCGGGAGCATGATCTCTGGCTCATTTCCGACGAGGTCTACGGTTCCCTCGTGTTCGAGGGCGAGCATGTGAGCCCGGCCTCCCTCCCGGGCATGGCGGAGCGCACCGTCGTCATCGACAGCCTGTCGAAATCCCATGCCATGACCGGCTGGCGCCTCGGCTGGGCGGTGGGGCCCGAGGCGCTGATGCATCATCTGGCGCATCTCTCCCTCTGCATGCTCTACGGCTCGCCG
>DATBBO010000328.1:0-5365 GCA_036270995.1 Dongiaceae bacterium
CCCGCTTCTTGTCATCGGCGTTTACGATGAACCATGGCGCCATCTCGCTGTCGGTGTGTTTCAGCATGACGTCCTTGGCGTGGGAATATTCCACCCAATGCTTGCGCGATTCGAGGTCCATCGGGCTCAATTTCCATCGCTTGATCGGGTTATGCATTCGCTCCGTGAAGCGCTTCTCCTGCTCCTCGTCATTCACCGAGAACCAGTACTTGATGACATGGATGCCGGCGCGCACCAGCATCTCTTCGAATAGAGGGCAGGCTCGCAGGAACTCGTGATATTCCTGGTCGGTGCAAAAGCCCATGACTCGTTCAACCCCGGCGCGGTTGTACCAGCTGCGGTCGAACAGGACCATCTCGCCTCGTGCCGGCAGATGCTCGACATAGCGTTGGAAATACCATTGTCCGCGCTCCTTCTCGGTGGGCGTGCCGAGGGCGACGACGCGGCAGATGCGAGGATTTAAGCTCTCGGTGATGCGCTTGATGACGCCCCCCTTGCCGGCTGCATCGCGACCCTCGAAGATGACCACGACCTTGAGGCCGTCCAGACGCACCCATTCCTGCATTTTGAGGAGCTCGAACTGCAAGCGGACGAGTTCGTCTGTGTATTTGTAGTTTGGCGGTGGTTTCTTCGGTGGTTTGCCGTCGCCGACGATGTGCCAGCGCTTTTCGATGGCGGCGGCCTCCAGGGCATCCCGAAGCACTTCGCCGCCGAGTTCGCCTCGATTGCCCTTCTTGTCTGACTTTTGCGCCATAGCTTCTGCCCCCACGCGGTTCGGTGCTGGAGCCAAGACTCCAGCGAAGCTAGTACTATTACTTTACCATCTGCCGGAGCCGGCAGACCAAGCGTTTACGCCGAACCTGCGGACAGGTCGTTCGGAAATGCCGGCCTTACGCTCAATCCAGATTGCGCCCGACCGCCTCCAGATGCCGGCCGAAATCGGCGCTGGCCATCAGCGTCTTGCAGCGCGCGAAGCGGTTCAGGGCGTAGGCCCAGAAATCGTCCGCCGGATTCTTGTTGGCGTGCTGGATCAGCCCCCACAAGGTCCAGAGCAGGTCGCACATGGCCTTGTAGATCACCATGCGGCCGAAGAGCGCCCGGGGCACGCGGCCCTCGCAATAGGCGGCCATCATCTCCCGGTCCCCGGCCTCCTCGAGCCCGGCCTCTACCGACATGTCGCCCAGATCCCAGAGCGGGTCGTTCATGCCGGAATATTCCCAATCCACCACCCACATGCGCTCGGCATTGTCGAGGAAGTTCTCCGAGAGGGGATCGCAATGGCAGGGAGCAAGTGTCGCGGGATGGCGGTCGAGGGCGGCCTGGACCTTCCCCGCCTCGTCGACCACGTCGTGATAGCCCTCCGGCAGCTGGGCGCCGAGCTTCGCCAGCACCTTCAGATAATCCTCGATCATGCTGAAGAGCTCGAAGCGGAACTCGAAGCTCTGGCCCGAGCGGTGCATCTGGCGCAAGGCCCGTGCGGCGCGGGCGGGCGCGCCCGGCCGGCTTCGGAACAGCGCCGGCGACATGGTGAGGCAGCCATCGAGGTAGCGGCAGAGCATCAGACCGTCCGTGGCGTCGAAGAACAGCAGCTCGGCATTGACGTCGGCGGCCGCGGCGGCCTTTGCGTTGTGGCCCTCGACCGCGCGGTTGATGTAGTCCCCGGTCTTCTCGCCCGGGATGCGCAGCACATAGCGTCCCTCCGGGCCGGTGATCTTGTAGTTGCGGTTGGTGAGCCCGCCCAGCCGCTCGGCGGAGAGCGCCTCGGACGCCACCTCCGCCAGCAGCGGGATGCGCTTCAGCGCCGCTAGGACATCCGCATCCGGTGCCGTCATCTCGTCTCCCCGTCCTTTTCTTTCGTCATCCTGGCGCGATCCCCGCACTCGATCCACGGCTGTCCCGTTGTTGTGAGCGAGCCTCCGTTCTCTCCCCTGTCATGGTCGGCGAAGGCCGACCCTCCACGAGTTTGCCTGCCGCCAGCAAGGTAATTGACCAGGTCTGATGGGCATTTCTGCGCCGCATCCATCCCAAGACGTGGATGCTCGGGACAAGCCGAGCAGGACGAGCGGGGGGATTGTGCGTTCGGTGATCACACCTTCAGCCCGATGGCTGCAGCAACCCACCTGCATATGCAATTCCCTTCGCCTTACGCCTTCAGCCGTGCATTCGTCGGATCATAGAGCGGACCGTCCTGGCGCAGCGCGGGCGCCTGCTCGCCGAAGGCCTCGACGGCGAAGTCGCGCTCGGCCATCAGCTCCACCGGCAGATAGCCATAGACGATGGGCTTGCCGATGCTATGGCCGAAATTGGCGCTGCTGGTGACCGAGACCACGCGGCCTTGATGGAGGATCGCTTCGCCCCCGAAGACGGAGAGCGGCCGCTCGACGGTGAAGGTGGCGAGCCGCCGGCGGGGGCCCTCCGCCTTGATCCGCTGCAGCGCCGCGCGGCCGATGAACTCGCCCTTGCCCAGCGCGACGCGGGCGCCGAGGCCGGCCTCATAGGGGTTGTAGTCGGGCGTGATGTCCGAGCTCCAATAGAGATAACCCTTCTCCATCCGGAGCGTATCGATGGCGCGATAGCCGGCATCGGCGATGCCGAGATCCTGCCCTGCCTCCCAGAGGCATTCATAGACATGGGCGCCATATTCCGTCGGCACATGCAGCTCCCAGCCGAGCTCGCCGACATAGCCGATGCGGATGGCGAGCACGGGGGCGGCGCCGAGGGTGATCTCCCGGGCGGTCGCGAAGGGAAAGGCCGCGTTGCTTACATCCTCCTCGGCGACGCGCTCCAGCACCTGGCGCGCCCGGGGCCCGCAGAGATTGATCACGGCCCGGCTCGAGGCGACGTCGATGAGCAGCGCCCCGCTATCCCGCGGCAGATGCTGGCCGATCCAGTGTGAATCATGGACGGCGAAGCCGCTGCCGGTGACGATGTAGAAGCGGGCCTCGGCGAGCCGCGTGATGGTGAGATCGCACTCGATCCCGCCGCGCTCGTTGCAGAGCTGTGTATAGACCACGCTGCCGACCGGCTTCGCCATGCGCGCGGCGGCCAGCCGGTCGATGGCGGCGAGCGCGCCCGGGCCCACCAGCTCGAACTTGCTGAAGGAGCTCTGGTCGATGAGGGCGACGCGCTCGCGCACACTGCGATGCTCCGCCGCCACGGGCTCGAACCAGTTGGGCTTGCGGAAGGAAGGACGATCCTCCCGCTCCATTCCTTCGGGCGCGAACCAGTTCGGCCGTTCCCAGCCGGCCTTGGAGCCATGGACCGCGCCCTTCTCCTTCAGCAGATGATGGAGCGGGCTGCGGCGGATGCCGCGCGCGCGCTCATGCTCCAGCCCGGGATAGTGGATCTTGTAGTGATGGCCGTAGAGCTCGATGGCGCGGGGATACATGAAGCGGCGCGTATTGTGGTGGAAGGCGAAGCGGCGCACATCCAGCGGCCAGAGATCGAGGCCGGGCGCCCCCTCGACGATCCACTCCGCCATCATGCGGCCCGCGCCGCCGCCGGCGGCGATGCCGTAGAGGAAGCCTGCGGCGACATAGGCGTTGTCCAGCTCCGCCGCCTTTCCCATGATGAAATCGGAATCGGCGGAATAGGGGATCGGCCCGTTGATGAGCTGGCGCACGCCGACCTTCTCCAGAATCGGCGTCCGCTTCGCCGCCAGGAGCGCCAGCTGCTCGAAGCGGTCGAAATTGCCCGGCAGCAGCTCGCGGGCAAAGGCCTTGGGAATGCCGCGCTCGGCGAAGGGGAGCGTGTCGGGTTCATAGCCGCCGACGGCGATGCCGCGCACCTCCGGCTTGTAATAGACCAGGAGATCGGGATCCCTGAGCGTCGGCATGTTCTTCGGCATGTCGGGAATGGGATCGGTCACCAGATACTGGTGCTCCAGCGCCAGCGATGGCACGCGCATGCCCGCCATCTTGCCGATCTCGCGCCCCCACATGCCCGCGGCGTTGACCAGGATCTCGCAGGCGAAATCTCCATGATCGGTTCGCACGCGCTTCGCGCGCCGGCCCTCGACCGCGACGCCGGTGACGAGAACGCCTTCGAGTATCTTGGCGCCCTGCATGCGGGCACCCTTGGCCAGCGCTTGCGCCACGCTCGCCGGATCGACATAGCCGTCACTGGGCAGATAGGCTGCCGCCAGCACACCTTCCGCGCTCATCAGCGGGAACAGCGCCTCCGCCTCCTTGGCGCCGATGATCTCCATCTCGAGGCCGAAGCTCTTGGCCATGGTCGCCGAGCGCTTGATCTCCAGCAGCCGCTCCTCGGAGCAGGCGAGCCTCAGGCTTCCCACTTTCTTCCAGTCGATGGCCTGGCCGGTCTCCTGCTCGAGCCCGTCATAGAGCTCGACGCTTCGCTGCAGCATGCGGGTCACGTTGCGCGAGGTCCTGAGCTGCCCGACGAGGCCCGCCGCATGCCAGGTCGCCCCATGGGTCACGCCGCTCTTCTCCAGGATCAGCACATCGCGCTTGCCCATGCGCGTCAGGTGATAGGCGATGGAGCAGCCGATGATGCCGCCGCCGATGATGACGATCTCGGCCTGGGTCGCGCGCGTCGTCGGGCTGGTCATGGGCGAGGGCTCTCCGTTGATCGTCTTCGGCGGGGTTGCAATTATCGCGTGAAGGACCACCGCCGCAATCTTTTCCCTCTTCTCCAAGTTGGGCCGCGCTCTTCTTCTCCCTCTCCCGCGCTTCGGAGCGGAAGAGGGCACGCCGGCGCGAAGCGACGGCGTGGGGACCATCGTCAATCTCGGGCGTCGCCGGCTCCGTGCTGGACGGCGTGGCCACCGAAGCCGCCTACCGCTCCAATTCCATCACCGACGCCCAGGCCGCGGCGCTGATCGCTAATGCGCGCGCCTATTATGGGTTCTAGCCATGACCGGCTGTCTCATCTTTCCATCGCTCGCGGCGGCGCAAGCGCGCTCCGCCTAGCAGGCCGAGACCGTGCTGGGCGTAGGCGTGAGCTTAGGTCGCGTCGTTGTGCCGCTGATATTGGGTGAAGGCGCCCCCAACGCCGCCGCGATTGGGCAGAACCACGTAGCAATACCGGGTCGACCACTGGTGGCCGAACACATCTCTGTAGTCGACATGCCCGTAGCAGAACAGCGCCGCGGTCCCCAGCTGAGCATTGAGATAGAGCGTCGGGTCGAGCGCAAAAGAAAAGGACATGGGCTTGCCGGAATAGAGGGATCCGATGCTCCGGGGACCTGTCCCGGCGCCCTCGAAATCCGGGAAATCGAAATTCGGTGGCGGCTCGCCGATGCCATGCCACCAGTTGGTGACCGCCTGGACCTCATAAGCTGGCGTTTGCCCGCAATTCTCAACGGTCAGGATGATCTGCTGAGGCAGCGTGCCTTCGGGAATGC
>DATBBO010000329.1:0-6759 GCA_036270995.1 Dongiaceae bacterium
CTCAGGCCGCAACGCAAATGATCGCCGCCCAATGACTGCTGACTACAAATCGACCGTCTTCCTGCCGCGCACGGATTTCGCCATGCGCGCCAATCTGCCGGAGCGCGAGCCGCAGATCCTGAAGCGCTGGGAGGAGATGGAGCTCTACGCCAAACTGCGCGCGAGCGCCAAAGGCCGGCCGAAATTCGTGCTCCATGACGGGCCGCCCTATGCCAATGGCGCGATCCATATCGGCCATGCCCTCAACAAGATCCTGAAGGATGTGATCAACCGCGCGCAGCAGATGCTGGGCAAGGACGCCCATTACGTGCCGGGCTGGGACTGCCATGGCCTGCCCATCGAGTGGAAGATCGAGGAGCAGTACCGCGAGAAGGGCAAGGATAAGGATGCCGTGCCCATCATCGAGTTCCGCAAGGAATGCCGCGACTTCGCCAGCCACTGGATCGACATCCAGCGCGAGGAGTTCCGCCGCCTGGGAGTGGAGGGCGACTGGGCCCATCCCTACATGACCATGACCTTCGCCGCCGAGGCGCAGATCCTGCGCGAGATCGGCAAGTTCCTGATGAATGGCGGCCTCTATCGCGGCTCCAAGCCGGTGCTCTGGTCCGTCGTGGAAAAGACCGCGCTGGCGGAGGCGGAGGTCGAGTATCACGACCACGTCTCGACCACCATCTTCGTCGCCTTCCCGGTGACGACGAGCCAGGACCCGATCTTCGGCGGCGCCGCGGCGGTGATCTGGACGACCACGCCCTGGACGATCCCGGGCAACCGCGCCATCGCCTATGGCGAGGCGATCGACTATGTGCTGCTGGAGGCGCTCGCGGTGACGGAGGGCGCGGTGGTCAAGCCCGGCGCCAAGCTGATCCTGGCCCAGGAGCTGGCGGAGTCCTTCGCCGTCGCGGCCGGCATCACCGAGCGGCGCTTTCTCTGGTCCGGGCCGGGCACGCGGCTCGCCGGGATCGTGTGCCGCCATCCCTTCGCCGGACAGGGCTATGACTTCCCGGTGCCGCTGCTGCCGGGCGGATTCGTCACCACGGAGCAGGGCTCGGGCCTCGTCCATGTCGCGCCGGGCCATGGCGCCGACGACTGGGAGCTCGGCATCGCCCATGGCATCGAGGTGCCCCAGACGGTTGATGGCGACGGCCGTTATTTCGACCATGTCCCTCTCTTCGCGGGAAAAAGGGTGCTGACGCCCCGCGGCAAGACCGGGGATGCCGATGCCGCCGTGGTCGCTGCACTTGCCGAGGCGGTCCTCGCCGCGGGCAAGCTCACCCACTCCTATCCCCATAGCTGGCGGTCCAAGGCGCCGCTCATCTTCCGCAACACGCCGCAATGGTTCATCTCCATGGAGACGAACGAGCTGCGCCGGAAGGCGCTCTCCGCCATCGACGAGACGGTCTTCGTCCCTCCCCCGGGCCGCAACCGCCTCTATTCCATGATCGAGACCCGGCCGGACTGGTGCATCTCGCGCCAGCGCGCCTGGGGCGTGCCCATCGCCGTCTTCGTCCACAAGCAGACGGGCCAGCTCCTGCGCGACCCCGAGGTGGTGGGGCGCATCGCCGCCGCCTTCGAGCAGGAGGGGGCCGATGCTTGGTTCGCCAGCGCGCCGGCACGCTTCCTCGGCAATCGGTACAACCCCGAGGACTACGAGCAGGTGATGGACATCGTCGATGTCTGGTTCGAATCCGGCTCGACCCACAGCTTCGTGCTCGAGGACAATCCGGAGCTCACCTGGCCCGCCGATGTCTATCTCGAGGGTTCAGACCAGCATCGCGGCTGGTTCCACTCCTCGCTGCTCGAATCCTGCGGCACGCGCGGCCGTGCGCCGTTCAACGCGGTGATCACCCATGGCTTCACCCTCGACGAGCAGGGGCGCAAGATGTCGAAGTCCCTGGGCAATGTCGTGGCGCCCCAGGATGTGATGAAACAGTACGGCGCCGATATCCTGCGGCTCTGGGTCGCCATCGGTTGCGACTACACCGAGGACCAGCGGCTCGGCAACGAGACGCTGAAGCTGGTCGCCGATCACTACCGGCGCCTGCGCAACACGCTGCGCTATCTGCTGGGTGCGCTGGATGGCTGGAAGGAATCCGAGCGGCTGAAGAAGGCCGAGATGCCGGAGCTGGAGCGCTGGGTCCTGCATCGGCTCAGCGAGCTGGACGAAAAGGTCCGGGCCACAGCCGACAACTTCGACCTTCATACGCTTTATATGGAGCTGCACAACTTCTGCGCCGTGGATCTCAGCGCCTTCTATTTCGATATCCGCAAGGACGCACTCTATTGCGATACGGAGTCGAGCCGGCGCCGGCGTGCCGTGCGCACCGTGTTCCATGAGCTTCTGACGCATCTCACCGCCTGGCTCGCCCCTGTGCTCTGCTTCACCGCTGAGGAGGCCTGGCAGCATCGGCCCTGGAAGGCGGGCGAGGAGAGCGTGCATCTGCGTCTGGTGCCCCACGTTCCCGCCGGCTGGCGCGACGAAGCGCTTGCCGCGCGCTGGAACCGGCTACGCGATCTGCGCCGGGTCGTCACCGGCGCCATCGAGATCGAGCGCGCCGCCAAGCGCATCGGCTCGAGCCTGCAGGCCCATCCCACGGTCTATGCCTCCAAGGATTATGCCGAGGCGGTCGACGGGCTGGATCTGGCGGAGCTCGCCATCACCTCGACCGCCACCTTGCGGGTCGAAGCGCCGCCGCCCAGCGCCTACGGCCTTCCCGAGCTCCCCGATCTGGGCGTTGTGGTGTCGCCGGCAGAGGGCGAGAAATGCGAGCGCTGCTGGCGGGTGCTGCCCGAGGTCGGCCATCATGGCCGCGAGGGACTCTGCGCGCGCTGCAGCGACGCCCTGGGATCCGCCGCCGGATGAAGGGACTCCATCGCCTCGGCATCGGCGCAGCCGCTCTCGTCATCCTCCTCGATCAGATCAGCAAGCCGCTGATGCGCGACTGGCTCGCCGGCGGCGATATCTACGTCGCGCCCTTCTTCAACCTGGTCACCGCCTGGAACCAGGGCGTTGGATTCAGCCTCATGACCATCCGCGGCACGAGCGGACCCTATGTCCTCTCGGGTGTGGCGATCGTCATCTCGATCGGGCTCTTCATCTGGCTGCTGCGCAGCCACCGGGTGCCGCCGGTGATCGGCCTCGGCCTTGCCATCGGCGGGGCGCTCGGCAATGTGATCGATCGCCTCGTACATGGCGCCGTCTTCGATTTCCTGCAGTTCCACGCCGCCGGCTACTACTTTCCCGCCTTCAACCTGGCGGATTCGGCGCTCACCATCGGCGTCGGCCTGCTGGTCATCGACGGGTTGTTCGAGGGACGGGGAAGGAGTAAGACTCCCGCCACGCCCGAGGGACAAAGTTGAGGAACGAGACCGAGGGCATGGCTAGGGGACAAGAGCTGGAATGAGAGCGAAGCTCAGTGCCCTTCTCCTGGTCGCCGCGGCGAGCTCGGGGCTCGGCGGCTGCACCTTCCTGACGGACGCCATCGGCCTCGGCAAGCACCCCCCGGACGAGTTCCAGGTGGTGACACATCCGCCGCTGGAAATGCCGCCCAACGACGATCTGGCGCCGCCCAAGCCGGGCGCCCCGCGGCCGCAGGAGGAATCCGCAGCCCAACTCGCCGAAGCTGCGGTGATCGGCACCGGCGGGCAGGCCGAGGGAACGGACACGGCGAGCGCGACCCAGATCGTCCCGACGGCGGCAGCTACTCCGGGCGAGGATGCCTTCCTGCAGACCGCCGGAGTCGGCAAGGCCGATCCCAAGATCCGTCAGCTCGTCAACGCGGAAGCCGATGCAGAGGCCAACGCGATCAAGAATTCCCTCTACAACACCATTATCTTCTGGCAGACGCCGCCGCCTCCGGGCACCGTCGTCGACGCCAAGGCAGAGCAGCAGCGACTGCAGGAGAATGCCGCGCTCGGCCAGCCGCTGACTCAAGGCCCGACGCCGGTGATCGTGCGCAAGAAGCGGGCCATGCTCGAAGGAATCTTCTGAGGACTCTTCTATAGCCGCGGCGGCCGCCTCGCTTGCCGTCAATCCCGAGAACACACGGACGGTGCCCTTATGAGTGAACGCGGCATGGCGGCTTCCCTGGTTCGATCGTCGCGGCGCCTGCTGGCCCCTCTTGCCTTTCTGCTTCTTCTCCTCACCGGCCTTTCATCGCCGGCCAAGGCCGCGCTCTTCACGGCCGAGAGCTTCACGCTCGGCAATGGGCTCAGGGTCGTGGTGGTGGAGAACCACCGCGCCCCGGTCGTGCTTCAGATGATCTTCTATCAGGCGGGCAGCGCCGATGCGCCGCCCGGGAAATCGGGAATCGCCCATTTTCTCGAGCATCTCATGTTCAAGGGGACGCCGAGCGTCCCGTCCGGGGAGTTCTCGCATCGCGTGGCGCTGATGGGCGGCGAGGACAATGCCTTCACCACCGAGGACTATACCGCCTTCCACCAGACCGTCGCGCGATCGCATCTGGCCGAGGTCATGCAGCTGGAGGCCGATCGCATGACCCATCTCGTGCTGGCCGAGAGCCAGGTCGATTCCGAACGCGCCGTCATCATCGAAGAGCGCCGCCGCGACATCGACAACGATCCTGCCGGCCAGCTGGGCGAGATGATGACGGCGAGCCTGTTCCTCAATCATCCCTATCGCCTTCCGGTGCTTGGCTGGGCCCATGAGATGGTGACGCTGTCGCGCCAGGACGCTCTCGACTTCTATCACCTCTGGTATGCGCCCAATAATGCGATCCTGATCATCGCCGGCGACGTCACGGCGGCGGATGTGCGGCCCCTGGCCGAGAAGATCTATGGGCACATTCCCGCCCGCTCCGTGCCGCCGCGCGTGCGCCTCACCGAGCCCACGGCCTTCGCCCCGCGCCAGCTCGTGCTGCGCAACGCCGATGTACATCAGACATTCTGGCAGCGGATCTACCTGGCGCCCACCTATCGCAACCCGCCGGCCGCGACGGCCTATGGGCTCGAAGTGCTCGCGGAGCTTCTGGCCGGCGGCGCGAATAGCCGCCTCTACAAGGATCTCGTCATCGCCAAAGGCATCGCCACCGAGGTGGATGCAGATTACGACGCCAGCCTCCGCGACTACGGACGCTTCAGCGTCACGGCGATGCCCCCGGTCGGCGGCGATATGACGAAGCTCGGCCAGACGATCGACGCCGATCTCGCCGATCTCCTGGCCAAGGGCGTGAGCGATGCCGAGGTCGCGGCGGCCAAGGGCCGGCTGCGGGACGACGCCGTCAAGGCCCGCGACGGACTCATGGGACCGGCGCGGCTCATCGGCATCTCGCTGTCGGTCGGCCTCAGTCTGGACGAGGTGCAGAACTGGTCCGACAGGATCGCCACCGTGACGTCGGCGGATGTCATGGCCGCCGCTCGCCAGGTCTTCCGGACCAACACCTCCGTCACCGGCGAGCTGCAGGCGGAGACGCAGCCATGAGGCGGCTCCTCCTTGCGGCGATCCTGATCTTCCTCCTGGCGCCGCTCGCTGAAGCGGCCGGGATCGAACGGGTCGTCAGCCCGCAGGGCATCGAGGCCTGGCTGATCGAGGATCACAGCAACCAGCTGATCTCCGTCACCATCGGCTTCCATGGTGGCTCGGCGACCGATCCCAAGGGAAAGCAGGGCCTCGCCAGGCTGGCTGCCGCCCTTGTGGACGAAGGCGCAGGGGATATGGATTCAGCGGCCTTCCAGGGCCGCCTGGACGCCCTTGGCATCGAATTCGGCTTCGATGCCGATTGGGACAGCTTCACCGGCGGCATGCGGCTTCTGACCCGTGACCGCGACGAGGCCTTCCGGCTGCTCGGCCTGGCGCTCAGCGCACCGCGCTTCGATGCCGATGCCGTCAGCCGGGTGAAGGCGCAGATGCTCTCCGCCATCGCCGGCGACGCCGATGATCCGGAGACCTTGGCCTGGCAGGCCTGGCTCAGGCTTGCTCTCGGCGATCACCCCTATACCTGGCCGGTCAAGGGCACATCCACGAGCCTTGCTGCCATCTCGGCCGCCGATCTCAAGGCCTTCGTCGCCCGGCGTCTCGCCCGCGACCAGATGAAGATCGCCGTCGTCGGCGATATCGATGCGCCCACGCTCGCGGCCTTGCTGGATCGGAGCTTCGCCGCTTTGCCGGCCAAGGCGGCCCCGATCGAGGTGCCGGAGGCTCGCTTCGCCACCCCGGGCGGGGTCGCCGTGATGGATCGCAATCTCGCGCAGAGCGTCGTCCAGTTCGGCGCGGCGGGGATCGCGCGCCAGGATCCCGATTTCTATGCCGCGGCGCTGATCGGCGACATCATGGGGGCGGGCAACCTGACCTCGCGACTGGAGGGGTCGCTCCGCGAGCAGCGCGGCCTGGTCTATTCCGTCGAAACCTACAACGCCCCCTATGACCACGTCGCCATCCTCGGCGGCTCGCTCGCCACCAAGAACGCCACGGCTGGCGAAGCGATCGCGCTCGTGCGTGCGGAATGGCAGCGTATGCATGACGAGGGGCCGACCGCCCAGGAGCTGGCCGATGCCAAGACCCATATCATCGGCGCCTTTCCGGTCCGCTTCACCAGCACCTATGGCGCGGCGCAAGCTCTTCTGGAAATTCAGCTCGAAGGGCTGCCGATCGACTATGTCGATCACCGCGAGACGCTCTATCAGCAGGTGACGCTCGAGGATGCGCGCCGTGTCGCCCGGCGGATCTACGACACCGAGGCGCTGCGCTTCCTCGTTCTCGGTCGTCCCGAGGGCGTCACCGCGACCTTGCCGAGCCCGCCCGTG
>DATBBO010000330.1:0-3863 GCA_036270995.1 Dongiaceae bacterium
CCTGCATCATGTCGGATCGCGTCGTCTCGAGCCCCATGCCCAGCCAGAGACCCGCGGCATTGCGGTCCCAATAGGGGACCGAGAGGCCCGAGAGCGCGGGCACGAAGGCGAGACCGCGCTCCAGGGCCGATGGTTCAACAAAGCCGTCGATCTCGGCGAATTCGCTGAAGAGGCCGAGGCCGCGCGCCCAGTTCACCGCCGAGGCAGCGTTGTAGAGGCCGCCCTCCAGCGCATAGACGAGAGGGCCGCCTCCCAGGCGCCAGGCGATGCTGCGATTCATGCCTTGGGCCTCCGCCGGCGCCACGTCGCGGGCGGTGACGGCCAGCGCGAAGGCGCCGGTGCCGAAGGTGATCTTCGCCTGGCCCGGCCGGCGGCAGCCATTGCCGAACAGCGCCGCCTGCTGGTCGACGAGGCTGGCGCGGATCGCCAGCCTCCCGACACTGCCGAAATCCCCGGCGGTGGGGCGGATCTCCGGCAGGATCTCCAGGGGAATGTCGAAGAGGCGGCAGAGCTCCGGGTCCCATTGGCCGGTCGCGAGATTCATCAGGCTGGTGCGGGAGGCCGTGGTGACATCGGTGGCATAGACCCCGGCGAGGCGATCGAGGAAGAAGCTGTCGCTGGTGCCGAGCCTGAGGCGGCCCTTCGCCAGCAGGCGCCTCGCCTCGGGAAGCTCGTCCAGAATCCATTTCAGCTTGCTGGCGGAGAAATAGGGATCGAGCGGCAGGCCGGCGCGTGTGATTGTCAGCGTCTCCCCGCCCTCGGCCTTCAGCTTCTCGGTGAGCGGCAGCGTACGCGCATCCTGCCAGACGATGGCATTGCCCAGCGGCTCGCCGTTCGCGCCATCCCAGGCGATGACGGTCTCGCCCTGGTTGTCGATGCCGAGCGCTGCCGCGTTGCCGGCGCGCTCGATCAGGCGGGTGAGATGCTCGAGCAGCTCCCTGGCGTCATGCTCGACCCAGCCGGGGCGGGGATAGATCTGGCGATGCTCGAAGCCGCCCAGGCTTTCGAACCGCCCCTCCTCATCCAGCCGGTACGCCTTGCTGCCGGTGGTGCCCTGATCGATGGCGATGACGGAGGTCATGGCTGATTGCCACCTCGTTTGCGTGAGGCCGACCCGCCCCCCGACCCGCCCCCGTCAAGGGGGCGGGGGAAGAAAGCCCGCGCCGGGCAATCAGTATTCCCCCTCCTCCCTTGTGGGGTAGGGCCGTGGTGGGGGGTGCCACAGGTGACGACCTCGGTAGGACTCATCTTTCCTCTTCCATCTCGACCGTGATCGCCGAAAATCCGTCGCGCGGGAGCCGATCGGCGGGAAGGGAGATGCGCCGTTCCGGCAGCAGGCTCAGGCGCCGGCTCCAGAGCTCGCGGCCATCGGCCAGCAGCCGCAGATGGCCGCGCGCGGCGCGCCCGGCGCGCGCCTTCAGCAGCAGAGGCGAGAGCCCGGCCAGCGGCAAGGCGAGGCGTTGCGGGTAGACATAGCGCAGCGGGGCTGTCGTGCTGACAGGCACATCGCCGCCGGGCGTCGGCAAGCGGCCTGCCAGATGCATGGCGATCGCCTCCGCGGCGGCGCGGCCCTCGGCCCAGGCGATGCCGGCGGTTTCCACCGGATGCAGCAGATTGCCGGCGACGAAGACCTGTGGATCGCTGCTACGCCAATATTGGTCGATGGCGGGCCCGCCGCTGCCGGCATCGAGCGCGATATGGCTTCCCGCGAGGAGTGCGGTCTCCGGCCGGAAGCAGCCGGTGAAGACGACGCCATCACAGGCAATGCGCCGGCGCTGGCCCGCCTGCTCGATCTCCACGGCTTCGACCCGGCTCAGGCCGTGGATGGCGACGAGCCGGGTCGAGGTCAGAACCGGCACGCCGAGTGCCATCCGCGCCAGGAGGTCACCCGGCCGGCGGGCGGTGATGCGCGGATTCTCCTCGATCATCGCCGCGATCTCGATCCCGGCATGGCGCAGGGTCAGCAAAGCGGAGAAGGCGACGAGCTCGCTGCCGATGACGACGGCGCGGCGGAAGGGCCGGATCTTCTGGAGATAGACGAATTGCTGCAGGGCGCCGGTGGTGACGACGCCCCAGGGCCGATCGCCGCCGATGAGCCGCGCGCTGCGCGGCGTCTCGCGGACACCGAAGGCCAGCAGGATGGCGCGCGTCTCCAGGCGCGTCTCGCCCAGATCCGGATCGAGCAGCCGGATTCGTCCTCCAGGCTCGATGGCGGTCACGCTGCAGCGGCAGCGGATCTCGATCCCCGAAGCGGCGGCCGACAGATGCCTGGCATAGGCAGGACCGCCGAGCAGGCGATGGAATTCGCGCAGCCCGAAGGCCGGATGGCCGCAATGGCGCGGCACGCCGCCCGGCACCTCCTCGCGTTCGATGACGACGATGTCGCCGATGCCGCGCGCGCGGAGGGTGGTCGCGGCGGAAAGCCCCGCCGGCCCGGCGCCCAGGATCGCCACCTCGCGGATCACGATGCCCTGCCCGGAAACTCGGCCAGGCGTCCACCGGCCAAGGCGGCGACCTTGGCGCTGCAGTAGAAGCCCTGGCAGCGGCCCATCATGGCGCGGGTGCGGCGCTTGAGGCCGCCCAGATCGCCGGCGGGGAGCGGCCCCGCGAGCGCCGCCTCGATCTCGGCACGGGTCACAAGCTCGCAATGGCAAACCATCTCGCCATAGCCGGGCGTCGCGTGACGACGGGGCAAATGCTCGGCGAGATTGGGGACGGGCGTGACCGGCGGCTGCTGCTCCCGCAGCTCTCCGAAATGCCCGCGATAGAGCTCGGCCGCGCGAAGCGCGATGCCAAGCGCGCCGGTCAGGCCGGTGGAACGGATGCCGGCGGCCGTGATCCAGTTGCGCTCGGCCAGGACCTCGATCTGATAATCCTTGAACTGCGTCGCGGGCCGGAGCCCGGCATAGAGGGCGTTCACCGTCTCGCCCGCGAGTGCCGGCAGGATGCGCTGTCCCCGGGCAATCAACGCCTCCAGCCCCGCGCGATCGACAGCGGCGTGATCGCGATCCTCCTGCTCCTCCGCTGTCGGGCCCACGAGCAGATTGCCGAAGATGGTGCGGGCGACCATCACGCCCTTGGTCCGCTCGCTGGGTACCGGCATGATGCAATGGGTGATGAGCCGCGCGGCAGGCTTGTCGAAGACGACGAACTGGCCCTTGCGCGGCTTGATCTGGAATGGGCTCGGCCGCGCGATCGCCTCGACGATATCGCCCTGCAGGCCGGTGGCATTGACCACGATCCGTGCCTCGACCTCTCCCGAGCTCGTTCGCAGCCGCCAACGGCCATCTGCGAAATCGCCACTGGAGACAGCGCTGTTGCGGCGGACTTCGCTGCCCAGCGCCAGGCCTTGCAGGAGGTAGGCCAGCGGCGCGGACCAGGGATCGATCAGATGCTCGCCCGGCACGAGGACGCCGCCCAGGACATCGGGCGCAAGTCGCGGCTCACGGCGCAGCACCTCGGCGGCGTCGATTTGGCGCACATCGCTGACGCCATTGGCATGAGCCTGGGCCATGACGGCGGGAAGACGCGCCAGCTCCTCCTCGGTCCAGGCCGCCATCAGCCCGCCGGTCTCCAGCAGCGGCAGATTGAGGGGGCCCCGGATGGCGAGATATTCGCGATAGCCCGCCTGGATGCAGGCCTGCTCGATGCTGCCGGTCGGCGCATCGAAGCCGGTATGAAGCATGGCGCTGTTGGCCTTGCTGGCGCCGGCCAGGATGTCGGGCGCGCGCTCCAGCAGCACGACTTTGAGCCCGCCAAGGGCGAAGCGGCGGAAGAGGGCACACCCCACCACCCCGCCGCCGATGACGGCGAGATCGAAGACTGGCATCAGAAGACACCCCTCTCCCGCGCCTCGAAGCGGG
>DATBBO010000331.1:0-3982 GCA_036270995.1 Dongiaceae bacterium
CAGGAGCGGGCCGGGCGGACCTTGGCGATGGTCTCGAGCCCATCGGAGAGATACTCGCAATTGTGGAAGTCGAAGAGGGTGATCGGCCCCTCGGTCGGGATATAGGCGTAGCGGGCGGCGTTGTGCAGCACCCAGACCGCCATGTTCCGGCTGCCGGTGGCATAGCGCAGATTGATCGGGTCGTAGAGCAGGATGCCGGCATAGTCGCGCTTACGGAGCTCGGCCCGCACTCGCGCCAGGCGATAGGCGCGCAGCCGCTTCATGTCCGGCTGGTCGACGCAGTCGAGGAGGCCGGTCCCCGGCGTCTTGCGGGCGAGCGCGATGCGGGATTTAGCGGCAGGGGAAGGGGCGGTATCGGGGGCCATGGATGCTCTCGGGCTGGTGGTGGCGCCAGTCTCCGCCGGATCAGCCTCGCCCGTCCAGCGGCGAAGCGACCCTTTTCGTCCTGGATTTCGCCGGCGGCCCACCCCAATCACCCCCTCTCCTCTTTGCGGGCAGGGGAATTGCACATGGCCGGCTTCGCACCGCTCTCTTGTCCGTCATCCCGGCGAAAGCCGGGATCCAGGGTTGCAAGAGCTCGCTGGTCCTATCCCCGCCGTTCCGGCTCCCGCGACAGGCCGCGCGCGGCGAGCGCCTTCAGATAATTGGCCCAGAGCTCGTCCTGCTTCAGGCCGAGCTCGTAGAGATAGGCCCAGGAGAAGATGCCGGTGTCGTGGAGGTCATCGAACTTGATCCGGATGGCGTAATTGCCCACCGGCTCCAGGGCCAGGATGCCGACATGGGCACGGCCGGCGACGATCTGCTTCTGGGAGGGCCCATGGCCCTGGACCTCCGCCGAGGGGCTCTCGACCCGCAGCAGCTCGGCGGGAAAGCGGAAGCGCGACCCGTCGTCGAAATCGATCTCGAGCGCCTTCTCCGCCGTCTTCAGGCGGATCTCCACCGGCCAGTGCGGCGCGCCTATGCCAGGGCTCATCGCCGAGGTTCTTCCGTCATCCCGGCTTTTGCCGGAGTGAAGAAGAATATGCGGAGGGCGACACGGCGCTCGTCGGGAAGCCGGTGAGGGCCCACGGCCTAGCTCGCCTCGATCTGGCGGGCCTCGTCGATCAGCATGATGGGGATGCCGTCGCGGATCGGATAGGCGAGCCCGGCCTTGCGGCTGATCAGCTCCTGGGCCGCCGCGTCATATTCCAGCGGCCCCTTGGTCAGCGGGCAGACCAGGATCTCCAGCAGCTTGGGATCGACCTTGTTTGCTTGCGCCATGGCGGAGCCCTCTAATGCCGCACTTGCGGCCCGTCGCCCTCGCCGCGGGAAAGAGCCGCGCTTTCGAGCAGCGCGATCATCACCCGCGCCCGGTCGCTGGGGGAAGAGGCTTCCAGCAGGATCTGCTTCTCCGCCGCCTCGAAGGGGCAGAGCATGGCAAGCGAGACGATCAGCCGGTCATCCGCCGTCTCCTCGATCGCCTTCCAGTCGATGCGCACCGGTTGGTCGGCGAAGAAGGCGCGCAGCGCCCCGATGAGGCGCGAGCGGTCGACAGAAGTCGTCGCTGGCTCCAGATCCACGCCATAGGGCGACCAGTCCGGCACCACCCGGCGGAAGCCCTCCTCCAGCGGCAGCTCGCCCATGATGGCGAAGCGGCAGAGCCCGGCCAGCGTGATCAGATAGCGCCCGTCATCGGTCTCGGCGAAGGAGACAATGCGCCCCGCACAGCCCACCTTCTGCACCTCCGGCTGCAGCCCCGGCGCCTCGGCGTCGCGCGGTTGGACCATGCCGATGAGGCGCTGGCCCGCGAGCGCCGCCCGGGTCATGGCCAGATAGCGCGGCTCGAAGACGTTGAGCGGCAGCCGGCCGCCGGGCAGCAGCAGCACGCCCGAAAGCGGGAAGATCGGCAGCGTCCGCGGCAGCTCCGAGAAGGCGGGATCGAAGGGAGAGCGTGCCATGGCCGCCGGCTTGCTCAATCTGCCCCCCTAGCGGAACAGCAGCGAGGAGAGGCGCCGGCGGGCCGAGAGCGTCAGCGGATGGGTCGGGCCCAGAGCCTCGAAGAACTTGACCAGCTGCTTGCGCGCGGCCTCCTCGTTCCAGGCCCGGTTGCGCTGGACGATCTCCAGCAGCTCGTCGAGCGCCTTCTCCTGCTCGCCGGCGGCGTAGAGGGCGAGCGCCAGGTCGTGGCGCGCTTGGTGGTCGTTGGGATCGGAAGCGACCTTGGCCTGGAGCTCGCCGAGCTGGCCCGCAGCCCCTTGCGCCTGCTCCGCCAGATCGAGCGCCGCGGCTGCCTTGGCGACCGCCGCGTCCGAGGTCTTGTCCGCCGGCACCCGGCCCAGCACCTCGCGGGCGCGCTTCAGCTCGCCGGCCGCGACCAGCGCCCGCGTCAGCCCTGCGAGCGCCGGGAGATTGGCCGGCTCATGGGCCAGCACCTGGTTATAGATCGCACTTGCCGTGCCGCCATCGCCCGCCTCCAGCGCCGCCTCGGCCTGCTCGAGGGCCTCGTCGATGGGCGAGGGGCCGATCTCCGCCCCGCCGATCTCCGCCAGCTTGGCGACGAAGCTCTTGACCTGGCTCTCGGGCAGCGCGCCCTGGAAGGCGTCCACCGCCCGGCCCTGGAAGAAGGCATAGACCGTCGGGATGGACTGGATGCGCATCTGCTGCGCCAGCTGCTGGTTCTTGTCGACGTCGATCTTGACCAGGCGCACGGCGCCCTTGGCCTCGGTCACCGCCTTTTCCAAAGCAGGGCCCAGCTGCTTGCAGGGGCCGCACCAGGTGGCCCAGAAATCGACGATGACCGGCACCTGCTGCGAGGCCTCGATGACGTCGGCCACGAAGCCCTTGGTGTCGCTGTCCTTGATGAGGGGGCCGGCGGCCCCGGTGTTGGCGGGCCGTGCCGCGCCGATCAGCTGATCCATGCTCATTCTCTATCCTCTTCTGGCCTCTAACATGGTCCGCGCCGGGGCCCGCGGCAAGCCATTGGCCCCATGACCCCTTACCCCATCAGCCCCTTCCTTGTATTCCCCTTCCCCCGGGAGCGGGGGACAGGGTCGGGGTGAGGGGGCTCGCCCCAGGCGGGCGGCGCTCGTCCCTCAGCCCCCCAGATCAACGATCTCCGGCCGGTGCCCGCAGGCCTCGATGAAGCGGAGCAAGTCCTTGGGGGAGAGCGCTGTGGTCCTGTCGTTGGTCAGGGGATGGACATTGACCGGGTCATGGACGAGGAGCCCGGCATCGATCACCACCCGGACCTCCTGGTTCCGGTCGTTGATGAGCCCCAGCGGCGTCACCGCCCCCGGCACCACCCCCAGATGGCGCATCAGCCGCTCGGGGCTGGCGAAGGAGACCTTGCCGGCCCCGATCCGCGCCGCGAGGGCCTTGAGATCGATCTTGCGATCCTCCTCCGCCACCACCAGCCACATCGCCCCTTTCTTGTCCCGGAGGAACAGGTTCTTCACATGGCCGCCGGGCAGCTCGCCGCGCAGCGCCTTGGATTCTTCCACCGTGAAGACCGGGGGATGGCTGACGGTGCGGTGGGCGATGGCGAGCTCCGCCAGCCGGGCCAGGAGCTGCTCGGGCGTGGTGGGCAGGGCGCCAGCCCCGGTTGCCAGGGCGGAAGTTTCGTTCATGGGGCGAGGGTTTAGCCGAAGGTGCGGCCCGTCTCAACCCCCGCGGCCCCGCCTCAGGCCGGGGGTTGCAAATCCGAGAACCGCCAGTATTATCGCGCCTCCGATCCGCCAGGAGCGCGGGCGTAGCTCAGGGGTAGAGCACAACCTTGCCAAGGTTGGGGTCGAGGGTTCGAATCCCTTCGCCCGCTCCAGACTTATCTAGGTATTTCAAGCTGATACCAGGCAGCGCGGCTACTGCAAAAACCACTTCCAAAGCCGCTTTTTTGCTGTTTTTTCCACTGCTTTTACGATGCTCAAAGGCAGTGATGACCGTTGTACGCTTCGCTTTTTGTCCGGTAAATTTCTATTTACCGGATGACTTTGTGCGTGATTTTCGG
>DATBBO010000332.1:0-9166 GCA_036270995.1 Dongiaceae bacterium
CCAGGCCGTCGCCACCATGCTCGATCCCGCGGATTGCGGGCCGGCCTTCCTCGCGCTCTGCCAGGATGCGCAAGGCGAGGCCTATGACTATCCCGAGCGTTTCTTCGAGCCGCGCCGGCATGAGATCCGCCGTCAGCGTCCGGACCGGCGAGAGATTGCCGCCGCCGCCGAGCTGCTGCGCGGTGCGCGCAGGCCCCTGATCCTCGCCGGCGGCGGCGTGCATTACGCCTTGGCGACGGAACGCCTGGCGGTCTTCGCCGAGGAATGCCGCATTCCCGTTGCGGAGACCATTGCCGGGCGCGGCGTGCTTCGCCACGACCATCCGATGAATGTCGGGCCCCTCGGCGTCATCGGCTCGGCCTCGGCCAACGCGCTTGCCGCCGAAGCGGATGTGGTGCTTGCCATCGGCACGCGGCTGCAGGACTTCACCACCGGCTCCTGGACCGTGTTCCAGGCTCCCGATGTCCGGCTCATCTCCATCAACGCGGCGCGCTTCGATGCGGTCAAGCATCTCGCCCAATCCGTCGTCGGCGACGCGGATGAAGCTCTGGCGGATCTCGAAGCGGCGCTGGGCGACTATGCCGCGCCCGAGGCCTGGCACCGGCGGGCGGCCTCGCTCTATGGCGATTGGAATGCCACCATCGAGGCCCGGACCCGGGCGACGAACACCGATCTGCCGAGCTATGCCCAGGTGGTCGGGGCCGTCAATCGCCAGGCCGGGGAGAAGGACCGCGTACTGACGGCGGCGGGCGGATTGCCGGGCGAGCTCACCAAGAACTGGAAGGTAAAATCCCCCGGCACTTTCGATTGTGAGTTCGGCTTCTCCTGCATGGGCTACGAGATCGCCGGCGGCTGGGGTGCCAAGATGGCCACGCCCGAGGCCGAGGTGATCGTCATGGTCGGCGACGGCTCCTATCTCATGCTGAATTCCGACATCTATTCCTCGGTGCTGACCGGGCACAAGCTGATCGTCGTCCTTTGCGACAATGGCGGCTTCGCCGTCATCAACCGGCTCCAGAACTATAAGGGCGTCCCCTCCTTCAACAACCTGCTGCGGGATTGCCGCATCAAGGAGCTGGTACCGATGGATTTCGCCCGGCATGCCGAGGCCATGGGCGCCATCGCCGAGCATGTCCGCTCCCTCGCCGATCTGGAGCGTGCGCTGCAGCGGGCCAAGGCGGCCGACAGGACCTCGGTCATCGTGATCGATACCGATCCCAATGACTGGACGCCGGGCGATGCCTGGTGGGATGTCGGGGTCCCGGCAACCTCGCCGCGGGAGAGCGTGCGCAAGGCCGCGGCCGATCACGCCGCGGGCAAGCAGAAGCAGCGTCTTGGCGTCTGAGGCGGCCAAGATGGAGATCCGCCTCGGCATCGCCCCCATCGCCTGGACCAATAGCGACTTGCCGCAGCTCGGCGGCGAGACGAGTCTCGAGACCTGTCTCAGCGAGAGCCGGCAGGCCGGCTTCTCCGGCACGGAGACCGGCGTCAAGTTTCCCATGGACCCGAAGATCCTGGGTCCGATCCTGGCGAAACATGAGCTGGCGCTCGTCTCGGGCTGGTTCTCCGGCGAGATCCTGAAGCGCTCGCTCACGGAGGAGAAGGAGCGCATCGCCGGCCAGATGGCCACCTTCCGCAGCCTCGGCGCGCTGGTCCTGGTCTATGCCGAGACCACGGGGACCGTGCAGTCGACGATCGACACCCCGGTCTCGCGCCGCCCGCGGCTGGCCGACACCGACTTCTCCGCCTATGGCCGCAGGCTGACGGAGCTCGCCGAATGGATGGCGGGAGAGGGCGTGCCCATGGCCTTCCACCATCACATGGGCACGGTCGTCGAGAACCAGCGCGAGGTCGATCTGCTGATGGCCCATACCGGCGAGGCAGTTGGCCTGCTGCTCGATACCGGCCATCTCGTCTATGCCGGCGCCGACATTCAGGAGGTGACCCGGCAGCATGGGAGCCGCATCGTCCATGTCCATTGCAAGGACATCCGGCCCGAAGTGCTGCGCCGGGCGCGTCAGCGGGATCTTTCCTTTCTCGCGGCGATCCTGGAGGGCATCTTCACCGTGCCCGGTGACGGCTTCATCGACTACTACGCCTTTGCGCGGCTTCTGGCGGAACAGAACTATGAGGGCTGGGTGGTGGTCGAGGCGGAGCAGGATCCCGCCAAGGCGCCGCCCGGCGCCTATTCCGCCATGGGCCGCCGGCATCTGGCCGAAGCCTTCGGCGCCGCCGGCTTTGTCATTTCGGAGTGATCGTTCATGGAGTCCCACAGTCTCGACAAGCTTTCCCTTGCCGGCAAGATCGGCGTCGTCACCGGCGGTACCCAGGGGCTGGGAGAGGCGGTCGCTCATGTCTTCGCCGATCGGGGGGCCGCGGGCCTCGTCATCTGCGGGCGCAACCAGACCAATGGCGCAAGGGTGAAGGCCGCGCTCGAGGCCAAGGGAGCCAAGACGGTCTATGTTCGGGCCGATCTCGCAAAGATCGAGGACTGCCGGGCGGTCATCGCCGCCGCCGACAGGACCTTCGGCCGCGTCGATGCGCTGGTCAATGCCGCCGCGCTCACCGATCGCGGAACTATCTGGGATACGAGCCCCGAGCTTTTCGACAGCATGATGGCGATCAATCTGCGCGCCCCCTTCTTCCTCATCCAGGAGGCCGCGACCCTGATGCGCCGCCAGGGAATCAAGGGGTCCATCGTCAATATCATCTCCATGTCCGGCCATGGCGGGCAGCCCTTCATCACCGCCTATTGCGCCTCCAAGGGCGCGCTCATCACCCTCACCAAGAACGTCGCCTTCGGTGTGATGCGCCATGGCATCCGGGTAAACGGCCTTTGCATCGGCTGGATGGATACCCCCGGCGAGGATCGGATCATGCGCACCTATCACGGCGCCGTGGATGGCTGGCGGAAGGCGGCCGAGGCGGCGCAGCCGACCGGCCGCCTGCTGAAGCCCGAGGAGGCCGCCCGGGCGGTCGCCTTCCTCGCCAGCGAGGAATCGGGAATGATGACCGGCTCCATCATCGACTTCGACCAGTCGGTCAGCGGCTGCTACGAAGCGCCGCCCCAGCCCGCACCGATTGCGGGATAGGACGGCGCTAAGCCGCCGCGGGCGGGGCGCTGCTCTCGCGGGACAAGCGGCCAGATGCTTGCTCATCCGGCTCCGCGGCATGCGGATGGCCGAGCAGCCACCCGCCAAGAATGCCATTGGTGCGAAATGCCACCTTCGACACCGCGCGCAAGCCGGAGAGCCGCCGCGCGATCCGTTCGGCGCCTCCGTCGTGCAACCGCCCCAGGCGAAGCTCGATATATTGGCGGGCATCGGGCCGCCAATGCACCTTGAGCGCCTGCGGGGCGATCCCGGCATCCGCGAGCCCACGCAGGACGGCGGGAAGAATGTCCTCGCGGCTCGCCGCAGAGATCAGAAGATCGGAAGACTCCACGCCGCAGGTGCCGGTTGTCCGGGCCGCGGTGAGTGCCCATTCGATGACCGGTTCGTCGGCCAGGCGCGGCCACGCCCTGCGGTAGATTTCGCCCAGCCAATTGGCGAAGAGAAGATGGGCGAAAGGCTGCCAGACATTCGCCGGCATGCGCTGCGGGTCATCGCCGGGAAAGTAGTTCCGGGGCATGTCCACAGGCTTGCCGGCCGATCGGTCGCGAAGATATTCCTCGCGCAGGGTCTCGGCGTCGTACTCCAGGTGATTGAACATATGGACGGCGCGATTGCGGCGATCGCCGACCAGGCAAAGCCCCGCATCCGCAGACGCCGCAAGCACCGTCAATCCGGCCTCGGCCGGCAGATCGGCCGCGCGGACCTCGGTATGCCGCGACACCGGCACGGGGAATTCCCCGCCGAAGCCCCTGAGCAAACCCGCGCCAGGGTTCGTGATGCGCTGGCGAAAGACGCCGAACTTCTTCTCCGGCAGGCTGTGCTTGGGAATTCCGTGGAAGTGATGGAGTGCCGCCTGGGCGGCCCAGCACAGATAGAGGCTGCTCATCCCGCGAGAGCGCGCCCAGTCGAAGATGGCGCAGAGATCGGACCAATAGGTGACTTCCTCGAAGGGCAGCGTCTCGATCGGCGCGCCGGTCACGATGAGGGCGTGAAATTCCTCATCCCGGATTTTCGACCAGGGCTGGTAGAGCGCGAGATGATCAGCCGGCGTCGAGCGCGACTGGTAGCCGTCGGGCAGGCAGAGCACCAGCTCGACCGGGATCGAGGTCGCGCCCACCAGGCGGGCGATCTGCGTCTCCGTCACGGCCTTGCTCGGCATGAGGTTGACCAGGCAGAGGCGCAGCGCACGAAGGCCGCTGCCGCCGAGTTGCTCGCGGCTCAAGACCTCGATGCCTTCCGTCAGGAGTGCCCGCCTTGCCGGCAGCCCGGCGGGAAGCGCGATGGACATGGACTGTTCTCCAGATGGTGGACGAAGCGCCGGACGGGGCGGGCGCGATGGTGCCCCGTCCGGCTACCCCGGTCAGGCGGCCGCGGGAACCTTCAGAGAGGCCGCCAGAGCCTGGTCGAGATCGGCCAGGATGTCGTCGATATGCTCGATGCCGACGGAGAGGCGAACATAGCCCTCGGTGACGCCTGTCGCCGCCTGCTCCTCGGGCGTGAGCTGCGAATGTGTCGTCGTGGCCGGATGAATCGCCAGGCTCCGGGCATCGCCGATATTGGCGACGTGGTAGTGCATCTCGAGCGCGTCGATGAAGCGCCGGCCCGCCTCCAGGCCGCCCTTCAGCTCGAAGCCGACGAGACCGCCATAGCCGCCCTTGAGGTGCGTATCGGCCCGGCGCTTCTGCACCGGATCCGTATGCAGGGCGGGATAGATGACCTTGGTCACCTCGGACCGGCGGGCGAGGTGGCGCGCCACGGCCTCGGCGTTCCGGCAATGCTCACACATGCGGAGCGCCAGGGTCTCGAGGCCCTGGATGAACTGGAAGGCATTGAACGGGCTCATCGAGGCGCCGAGATCCCGCTGCAGGGTCACCCGTGCCTTGAGGATGTAGGCGATCGGCCCTAGCGGCTTGGCCGCCTCCGTCCAGACGGCGCCGTGATAGCTGGGATCCGGCTGATTGAGGCTCGGGAATCGCGCCGCATGCTGGGCCCAATCGAAATTGCCGCCATCGACGATGACGCCGCCGATCGAGGTCCCGTGACCGCCGATATATTTGGTCAGCGAATAGACGACGATGGCAGCGCCGTGCTGGAAGGGCTGGCAAATGAGGGGTGCTGCTGTATTGTCCATGATCAGCGGCACGCCGAGCTTGCGCCCGATCTTGGCCACTTCCGCGATCGGGAAGACCGCCAGCTTCGGATTGGGCAGGGTCTCGGCATAATAGGCGCGGGTCCTGTCGTCGGTTGCGCGGCGGAAGGCGTCCGGGTCGACGGGATCGACGAAGCGCACCTCGATCCCCATGGTCCGGAAGGTGTTGGCGAAGAGATTCCAGGTGCCGCCATAGAGGTCCGTCGAGCTCACGATGTTGTCGCCGGCCTGGGCGATGTTCTGCACGGCGATCGCCGAGGCGGCCTGGCCGGAGCTGACGGCCATCGCCGCAGCACCGCCCTCGAGCGCCGTGATGCGCTGTTCGAGCACGTCGCTGGTCGGGTTCATGATGCGCGTGTAGATGTTGCCGAGCTCCTTGAGGGCGAACAGATTCGCCGCATGCTCGGTGCCGCGGAACTGGTAGGAGGTCGTCTGATAGATCGGAACCGCCACCGATCCGGTCGTCGGATCGGCACGGTAGCTGCCGCCATGCAGCACAAGCGTTTCGGCGTTCTTGGACTTCATCTTTCTCATCTCCATTGGGGTCTGTTGCACTAGGCGGCAGCCGGGTGGCCCCGGCCGGCCGTCCCGCGGAACATGTGCTCCGCGATGGCCGCATTGACGGCGTCTTTGTGGGTGAGCGGGAGCATGTGCCCCGCCCCCTCGATCGTTCTGAGGCGCGCCTGCGGCAGCCTTTCCGCCAGGATCTCGGCGACGCGCCGTGCCGGGCCCGGGGATTCGCTGCCGCGAAGCAGAAGCGTCGGGACCGCCATCCGCCGATAGGCGACAAGCGGCGTCGGGTCCGACATGACGGCGTGGAAATCGAGCGCCACCTTCGGCAAGCGCCGGGTGAGCGCCTCCTGGAGCTCCGGCTTCAGGCGCATCCAGGCGCCGCCGCCGTTCCAGTAGTCGATGAAGGCCGCCATGGCGCCGCGGTAGTCGCCGCTCGCCATCGCCTGCCAGACCAGGGTGGCGAGTGCCCTCGCCTCGCGGAAAAGGCGGCGATCCTCCGGGTCCGGCACGCCGTCGCGCAGCAGATGGAAGGCGACGGGCTCGATCAGGACGAGGCTCCGCAGCCGCTCCGGATGGCGCATCGCGAATCGAAGGGCGACGGCGCCGCCGTAGGAATGGCCGACGAGATGGACCTTGCCCTCGCCCGGCGGCAGCAGGGCCTCGACCAGCTGGACTTCCGCCGCGAGGGTGTAGGCGCCGAAGCCGGGCCAGGGATCGCTCTCGCCATAGCCGTAGAGATCCGGCGCCAGGACGCGGCGGCCAGGCAGAAGCTTCTCGGCCAGGCTGCGCCACTGATCGCCGGCACTCGCCGTGGCGTGCAGCAGCAGCACCGTCTCCCCGGAGCCCACTTCCATGCAGGCAATGCCGGTACCGGCGAGATCAATCCTGGGCATGGCCGCGCCTCCTGGCGCCCAGCCAGGGCCGGTGAGCCAGATACCAGATCTCGCTGCGATGGAGGCCCAGATCCTTGAGCTGCCAGTCGCTGAGCGACTCGAGCTGGCGGCGGGTGAGGCGTGCCTTATGGCGCCGCCTCAGGATGCGCAGCAATCTTGCGAGACGCGCAAGGACGAAACCACCTGCCCGCGAAGCCCGGGAGGGGCTGCGGAATCCCGTAAATTCAAACGCACTCATCGTTCTCTAACTCCACCTTTCGGTATGTCGCGGCGGCGTGGCAGGCGGGGCGGATTTGGATCGGCGAGGGCCATTTTGGGCCTCGGCCGATATTATGTTGCAACTACCCCGAGAAATGTGATAAAGGCCACGCCCTTTCGGTAAAGGATGTGTAACTTTCAACAACGTTCCGCGATGGTGGTGAGATAGAGCGTCGGCGGCGCAAGGTGAATGACTGATCCGCCGGATCAATTGACCGGGTGACCGGAAGAAGGAGGGAGCGGCACATGGATGCGTTGTCGGATCTGTTGCAGGCCATGCGACTGACGGGCGGTGTCTTCCTGGAATCTCGCTTCACCGCGCCGTGGAGCGTGGTGTCCCGGCTCCGCGCCGAGGACTACAAGGCCTTCCTCGCCGATCCCGCCCAGATCATCGCCTATCACTATGTGACCCGCGGCCGGCTATGCCTTCAGGTTGCCGGCGAGCCGCCGGTGGAGGTCCGCGCCGGCGAGGCGGTGCTCCTGCCGCGCAGCGATCCCCATATCCTGGGCAGCGCACCCGGCCTCGCCGCCGTCGAGGCGAGCGAGCTGGTGCAGCCGGGCGCGGAGGGTGGGCTCGCGCGCATCGTCCATGGCGGCGGCGGCGAGGCAACGCATCTCATCTGCGGCTTCCTCGGCACCGCGCAGCGCGGAAACCCGCTGATCGCGAGCCTGCCGCGGGTGCTGAAGATCGACATGGCACAATCGGGAACGGACGAGTGGATCGAATCCTCGATCCGCTTCGCGCTGCGCGGCCTGTGCGAGGGGCTGATCGGCGCCTCGACGGTCATGTCGCGCCTCTCGGAGCTGATGTTCGTCGAGGCCGTGCGGCGCTATGTGGCCACGCTCCCGCCCGAGCATATGGGCTGGCTCTTCGCTCTGCGCGATCCCTATGTGGGCAAAGCGCTCGCCCTCGTGCATGGCAGGCCCAATCATCCATGGACGGCGGAGTCTCTCGCCTGCGAGGTCTCGCTGTCCCGCTCGGCCTTCGCCGACCGGTTCGCCAATGTCGTCGGCATGCCGCCGAAGCGCTATCTGATCTCCTGGCGGTTGCAAGTCGCGAAGGAGAAGCTGCGCGGCGGGCTGAAGCCGATCGCCCAAATCGCGCATGAGGTCGGCTACGAGGCGGAGGCAGCCTTCAACCGCGCCTTCAAGCGCGAGTTCGGCGTGCCGCCTGCGGCGTGGCGCCGGCAGTCATAGCCGCCCTAGACACCGAGCCTTCCAACGCGAGCGAGCTCATGCTCCTTCGCGCGGCGAACCGCGCCCTCGAAACGCCTGTAGAACAGCCGTTTCGATCGTTCCAATAAATAGAATGTTCAGGTAGGTATCGCATAATGGTGTAGAGTAACGGCGCTCTGGCGGGGCAAACCCGGTCGGAGGCCGCGGAACGGGAGGTTACGGAATGGCCCTGCTCGAGCTCAACGCCGTCTCGAAGCATTTCGGCGCCATCGAGGCGATGGCAGGGGTCGATTTCCATCTCGAGGCGGGTGAGATCGTCGGCCTCATGGGCGATAACGGCGCCGGCAAGTCGACCCTAGTCAAGATCGTCGCCGGCAACTTTCCGCCCTCGGCCGGCGAGATGAAGCTGGAGGGCCGGCCGGTCCATTTTCACAAGCCGGTGGAAGCCCGCGCCGCCGGGATCGAGGTCGTCTACCAGGATCTGGCGCTCTGCAACAATCTGAGCGCCTCGGCCAATGTCTTCCTGGGTCGCGAGAAGATGCGCCGTCTCGGCCTCCTCAAGCTGCTCGACGACCGGGCGATGCATGAGCGCTCGCGCGATCTCTTCGCCGAGCTCAAATCCGAGACGCGTCCGGCGGAAGCGGTGCGCTCCATGTCGGGCGGCCAGCGCCAAGCCGTCGCCATCGCGCGGACCCATCTCTCCAAGGCCAAGATCGTGCTGATGGACGAGCCGACGGCGGCGATCAGCGTGCGCCAGGTGGCGGAGGTCCTCGACCTTCTGCGCCGGCTGCGCGACCAGGGGATCGCCATCGTCCTGATCAGCCACTGCATGCCCGATGTCTTCTCCGTTGCCGACCGGATCGTCGTCATGCGCCGCGGCCATAAGGTTGCCGACAAGCCGATCCAGGAAAGCTCGCCGGAGGAGGTGACGGGTCTGATCACCGGCGCGATCCGGGCCGCCTAGAGGACCGGGGGAAGGGAACGCCGGATCATGGACATGGCCAGCCATAGCGCGCCGCCGCGGGCCCATCAGGGTATCCTCCACCGGATGATGGCGAAGCAGG
>DATBBO010000333.1:0-4591 GCA_036270995.1 Dongiaceae bacterium
CGTTCAGAAATACGGATCCGCTGCTTCCAGATAGCTGCGGATATAGTCCGCCACGCCCTCCTCGACGGAGGTGAAGGGCTTGGTGTAGCCGACCGCGCGCAGGCGATCCATCTTCGCCTCGGTGAAATTCTGATAGCGGCCCTGGAGGGCGGCCGGAATATCGAAGAACTCGATCGCGAGCTCCCGGTTCGACATGGTCTGCATCACCGCCCCGGCGAGGTCGAGGAAGCTGCGGGCCTGGCCGGTGCCGAGATTGAAGAGGCCGCTTACCTTCGGATGGTCCAGCAGCCAGAGCACGACATCGGCGCAGTCGCGCACATAGATGAAGTCGCGGCGTTGCCCCCCATCGGGAAAATCGGGATGGTTCGATTTGAAGAGCCTGAGCCTGCCCGTCTCGCGCGCCTGCTCGTGGAGCTGCTTCGCCACGCTGCGCATCGCGCCCTTATGGTACTCGTTCGGCCCATAGACGTTGAAGAATTTGAGCCCGACCCATTGCGGCGGCCGGGGATCGCCTCGCTTCACCCGCCGGGCGATGGTCCGGTCGACCAGATGCTTGCTCCACGCGTAGCCGTTGAGCGGCCGCAGCCTGGCCAGCGCCTCGGGGCTGCCGTCATCGTCGAAGCCGGCGCTGCCATCGCCATAGGTGGCGGCGGAGGAGGCGTAAATGAAGGGCCTGGCCTGCTCGCGGCAGAACTCCCAGAGATCGAGGGAGAGGCGCACATTGTTCTCGACCAGCCGGTCGCCGTCGGTCTCGGTCGTGCCGGAGATGGCGCCCATATGGATGACTGCGCTGATCTCTCCACCCCGCGCTGCCAGCCAGTCGAGGCATTGACCTGGCGCGATCACATCCTCGATCTCATGCTTGGCGATGTTGCGCCACTTGTCGCCGATGCCGAGGCGATCGGCGATCACGACCCGTTCGCCCCGGGCCGAGAGCGCCGCCACGATATGTGAGCCGATGAACCCGGCTCCCCCGGTAACGAGGATCATGCCCGCCTTCCCCCGCCGACCCGCGCGATGGTGCCGGTGGTGCTGTGCCCGGCCAGGAGATCGGCAAGCAGAACCCGCCCGCCATAGCCCTGCACGACATCCGCGCCGACCACCTGGTCCAGGCGGTAGTCGGCGCCCTTGACCAGGACCTCGGGCCGGATGGCGCGGATCAGCTCCATGGGCGTGTCCTCGTCGAAGACGACCACGAGATCCACCATGGCGAGGGAGGCGAGAACGATTCCGCGCGCCGTCTCGTTCTGCACCGGGCGCTCGGGTCCCTTCAGGCGTTTGACCGAGGCGTCGCTGTTGAGGCCGACCACCAGGCGGTCGGCGGCGGCCCGCGCCTGACCCAGAAGCGAGACATGGCCGGGGTGGATCAGGTCGAAGCAGCCATTGGTGAAGGCGATGCGCTCGCCGCCGGCCCGCCAGCGCTGGATGCGCTCCAGCGCGCTCTCCAGCGCCACGACCTTGGCCTCGCTCGCGAGCACGGTGCGCGCCTGGATCGCGCCCAGCAGATCGGCGGGGTGAACCACGGCCGTGCCGAGCTTGCCGGCGGCGATCCCCGCCGCCGTATTCGCGAGCCGTGCAGCCCGCGGCAGATCGGCCCCCGCCGCGAGCGCGGTGGCCAGAGTGGCGATCGAGGTGTCGCCGGCGCCGGAGACGTCGAAAACCTCCCGCGCCTCGGCGGGAAGATGCAGGGGATCGCGGCCCGGCTCGACCAGGGTCATGCCGTGCTCGCTGCGGGTCACCAGCAGAGCCGCGACACCCGCCATCGCGATCGCCTTCTGAGCGGCGGCCGCAACGGAAGCATCGTCCTCGCCCGCAATGCCCGTGGCCGCGGCCAGCTCGCCGCGGTTGGGGGTCAGGAGATCGGCCCCGGCATAGCGGCGGAAATCGCGGCTCTTGGGATCGACCAGCAGGCGATTGCCCGCCGCATGGATCATGGCGATGGCGCGCTGCAGCACCTCGTCGCTCAGCACGCCCTTGGCGTAGTCGGAGAGCAGTACGATGTCGATGGCGGGGAGCGCGGATTTCAGCGCGGCCAGCAGGGCCGCCGCACTCTCCCCCGAAGCCGGCAGCGCCACTTCTTGATCGACGCGCAGAAGCTGCTGGCGCCCGGCAACGAAGCGGATCTTGACCGTCGTCGGCCGCAGCGGATCGGCGATGAGCCGCGGCTCGACATTGTGCTCCTCGCCCAGCATCGCCGCCAGTTCGATGCCCGCGCGATCCTCGCCCACCAGCCCGATGAGCAGGGCCTTGGCGCCGAGGGCAGCGATATTGCGGGCGACATTGCCGGCACCGCCCGCCATGGCGCTCTCGCTCGTCCGGCGCAGCACCGGCACCGGCGCCTCCGGGGACATGCGATCGACGCTGCCATAGACATAGCGGTCGAGCATCACATCGCCCAGCACCAGGACGCGGGCATGGGCCAGATGTTCGACCAGGACCTGGTCTTCGCTCATACGAGCCCCAGCTCCTGCTCGAGGCCGGCGCAGAGCATCTGGCCGAGAGCGATATGCATCTCCTGGATGCGCGCCGTCGTCTTGGAGGGGACCAGCAACAGCGGATCGGCAAGGCCTGGCAGCCTGCCGCCCTCGCCGCCCGAGAGAGCCGCCGCCACGAGCCCCATCTTCTTCGCGCTCTCGAGCGCTGCGATGACGTTCGGGCTGCGGCCCGAGGTGGTGATTCCCACGGCGAGATCCCCCGGACGGCCGAGGGCCTCGATCTGGCGGGCAAAGATGCGCTCGAACCCCAAATCGTTGCCCGCTGCGGTCAGGGCGGAGCTGTCGGTGGTCAGCGCGATCGCGGCGATGGCAGCGCGGTCGCGGGCATAGCGGATGGTGAGCTCTGTCGCCAGATGCTGGGCATCGGCAGCACTGCCCCCATTGCCGAAGAAAAGGATCTTGCCGCCACCCCGGATGCAGATGAGCCAGGCATCCAGCATCCGCCGGAAGGCCGGGCCCAGCGCCGCGCGGGTGGCGGCAGCCACGGCCATATGCTCCTCGAACTCGCTCTCGAACAGGCTCATCGCCGAAGTCCTACAATTTCAAAACTCATTGATAACGCTAGAGGATCTCGGGGTAGCTTGAAAAACTTAGCCGGTTCTCTAGCAGAATCGCACGCTTTGCATACTTCGCAAAGACCTCCGCGGAGGTCAATTGAGCCTAATCCATTGATTTCAGTGGGAGCGAGCGAAAACGGCCGTGGTCACGGCCACCGAAGCGGAAGTTATAGACACGATTTTGATCCTGGAAGGCCGGCCCGCCGCAGGTCGTAAAGCTGCTGTAGGTTGAGCCAGAACGTCGCCGCGAGGGGTGGCCGCGATGCGATGTGGTGGCGCGAGGCCCGGCGCTGCGCGAGCGTTAACACCGTCCTGGCGCGTCTGCCGCGCACAGCGGACGCTCGGGCGCGTACTCATAAACGCTTGGATCGGAGGTCCGCTTTCGGGGCCAAACCGGAAACATTCGCTCCGTCGGAGCCTTACCGGTTTTGACCCTGGCTGTGTAAAAACGCCCTTCTTCATGTGATTCCCGCGGTATGATTCCAGCGCGACTTGCTGGGGGATCTGATGAGCCGCTTCGTTGAGGGTTTGGATCGCGGTCAGAGCACGCTATTTCCTGAACGTTTGGAAGACTGGGTCGGCGAGGACAACGCGGTTCGGGTCATCGACGTCTTTGTTGAGGAGATCGATCTGGCCGAGCTTGGGTTCAGCGGAGTCGATCCGGAGGCGACCGGCCGGCCTTCATATCATCCGTCGGTATTGCTGAAGCTGTACATCTACGGCTACCTCAATCGGGTTCAATCGAGCCGCCGGCTCGAGCGCGAGGCTGGGCGCAACGTTGAGGTGATGTGGCTGACGGGGCGTCTGGCTCCGGATCACAAGACGATTGCCGATTTCCGCAAGGACAACGGCGGCGCCATTCGCCAGGTCTGCACCCGCTTCGTCGTGCTGTGCCGCAGGATGGGCCTTCTCGCGCAAGCCAGCGTGGCGATCGATGGCAGCAAGTTCAAGGCAGTCAACAATCGAGACAAGAACTTCACGCGGGCCAAGATGGCGCGGCGCATGGCGCAGATCGAGGAGAGTGTCGCGCGCTATCTGCATCAGCTCGACAGCGCCGACCGGCAGGGACCGTCCGAGGCGCTCGAAACCAAGACGACCCGCCTGAAGGAGAAAATCGCGAAGCTGAAGGAGGAGATGCAACGCCTTCATGCACTCGAGATTCGGATGCTCGCCACACCGGACCAACAGATATCGCTGACCGATCCCGATGCCCGGTCTATGGCGACCAGCGGCCGAGGCTCCGGAGTCGTCGGCTACAACGTGCAAACCGCTGTCGATACCAAGCATCATCTGATCATCACGCATGAGGTGACCAACGTCGGAACCGACCGGTCCCAGCTCGCAAGCGTGGCCAAGGAAGCGAAGGCGACCCTGGAGACGCAGAGCCTCGACGTCGTTGCCGACCGCGGTTACTTCAGCAGCGAAGAGATCCTGGCCTGCGCGGAAGCGGGCATCACGGTCACCTTGCCAAAACCCATGACCTCGAACTCAAAGGCGGAAGGGCGCTTTGGCAAGCAGGACTTCCGCTACCTGGCCGAG
>DATBBO010000334.1:0-9835 GCA_036270995.1 Dongiaceae bacterium
GCCGGCGACGCGGGTCACGATCCGCCGCGGCAGCACCGGCAGGGCGGCGGCTTCCATACCCGGGAGGTCGCCAAGATGGTTGTAGACCGGTTGCAGGCGCCCGGCATCGATGTCCTGGAGCAGGGCGGCAAGCCGCCCCTCGCCCTCGCCGGCGTAGAGGGTGATGCCGAGGTCGAGGGCCTCCTGGAGCTCCGGCGTCGGCTTTGGCAGCATCGAGAGGCAGCCGCTGACATGGAACCCGCCGATCACCACTGGCAGCCTGGCAGCGCGGAACTGGCGGGCGAGGTCGAGGCCGCGGGGATACTGATTCGACTGCACGCCGACCAGGGCCACGAAGCCGGCGCCCGCGGCCTTCAGACGCGCGATCGTCCCCTTGACGTCGATGACCGTGTTGCATTCGTCATAGGCATCGATCTCGATCTCGACATCGGGGCCCAGGACTTCCGCCTCGGCACATTCCGCAAGCAGGCCATAGACGCTGGCGAGGCTGTTGGAGGGGATGGTCGACCGGCGCCACTGGATCACATAGCCCTGCTCGTCGTAGTGGGAGGGCTTGATCAGGATGATGCTGAACTTGCGCCTGGCCATGTCGCGTCCCTCAGGGAATCGCTTCACCGCTACGCAGCCCGGCCACTCTGCGCGGTTTTGCCCTCTGCGGCAAGTAGGATGGGCCGCCAGGGTCATGCTATGACATCCCGTGTCACACACCCCGGCGAGGCGGCCATGCCCAGCTTCGACATCGTCTCCAAGACCGATCTGAACGAGGTCGACAACGCGCTCGCCAATATCCAGCGCGAGATCGCAACCCGCTTCGACTTCAAGGGCTCCAAAAGCCGGATCGAGCGTCAGAAGGCCGTCCTGACCCTCCTCGCCGACGACCCGCCGAAGCTGAGGCAGATGCAGGAGCTCGTGAAGGCCCATATGGTGCGCCGGAAGGTCGATCCCGCAGCGCTCGAGTTCAAGGAGCCCGAGCGGGCCGCCGGCGACATGCAGCGCCAGGAGATCATCGTCAAGCAGGGCATCGACCGCGAGCTCGCCAGGCGCCTTGTCAAGGAGATCAAGGACAGCAAGCTCAAGGTCCAGGCTGCGATCCAGGGCGACGAGCTGCGCATCAGCGGCAAGAAGCGCGACGATCTCCAGGCGGCGATCGCGCATATCCGCACCCTCAAGATCGAGCAGCCCCTGCAGTTCGTCAATTTTCGCGATTGACGCTCAGGCACCCGCCGCACCCCGGCGACGCCGCCGGGCTCGGCTCTCGGTCAGGCGGCGGGCTGGGCGCGGCGTGCGAGCAGCCGGTCGAGCCAGTCGGGATCCATCTCCGGCACCGAGGAGAGGAGCTTCTCGGTATAGGCGTGGTGGGGCGGGGTCAGCACCTTGGTGCGCGCACCGCTCTCCACGACCCGGCCCTGATACATGACCACGATCTCGTCGGCGATGGCGCGCACGGTGGCGAGATCGTGGGTGATGTAGAGATAGGAGACCCTCAGCTCCTTCTGCAGCCGCAGCAGCAGCTTCAGAATCTCCTCCGCGACGATCTGGTCGAGCGCCGAGGTGACTTCGTCGCAGATGATGAGATCCGGATTGACGGCGAGCGCGCGCGCGATGCAGATGCGCTGCTTCTGGCCGCCCGAGAGCTCGCTCGGCAAACGGTCCGCGAAGCGCTCGTCCAGCTCGATCATCTTCAAGAGCTCGAGAATCCGTTTGTCGCGGGCGGCGCCGCGCAGCCCCATCTGATGCTCCAGCGGCCGGCCGATGATATCGCGCACCCGGCGCCGAGGATTGAGGGCCGTATCCGGCATCTGATAAATCATCTGCAGCCGGCGGAGCTGGTCCTTCGACCGGTCCTTGAGCGCAGCCGGCAGAACGGTGCTGCCGAAGGTGACGGATCCCTTTGTCGGCGGCAAGAGCCCGGTAATGACCCGGGCGAGGGTTGACTTGCCGGAGCCGGATTCACCGACCACTGCAACGGTGCGCCCTTTGGGCACCTTGACCTCGACGCTATGCAGCACCGGGACCACGCCATAGGAGGCGTCGACCTTGTCGACCTTGAGCAGCAGGTCCTCGCCCTCCTGCTCCTGCTTGCGCAGCGAGCGCACCGCCCAGAGGGACTTGGTATAGGGCATCTGGGGGGCGCTCAGCATCTGGCGGGTGGGCGCTTCTTCCACCAGCTCGCCATAGCGCAGCACCATGACCTGGTCAGCCATCTGGGCGACCACGGCGAGGTCATGGGAGATGTAGAGGGCGGCTGTGTTCGACTGGCGCACCGCCTCGCGGATGGCAGCCAGGACCTCGATCTGCGTGGTCACGTCCAGCGCCGTGGTTGGCTCATCGAAGACGATCAGGTCGGGGCGGCAGGACATGGCCATGGCCGTCATTGCCCGCTGAAGCTGGCCGCCCGAAACCTGATGGGGGTAGCGCAGGCCGATGGTCGTCGGGTTGGGAAGCTGCAGGCGCCTGAAGAGATCGACGGCCTGACGCTTCGCCTCGTCCATGCTCACCACATTGTGCCAGGCCGGCGTCTCGGCATATTGGTCGATCAGCCGATGGGCGGGATTGAAGGAGGCGGCAGCCGACTGCGCGACATAGGCGACGCGCCGGCCCCAGAAATCGCGTTTCTGGGCCTCTGTCTGCTTGGCGAGGTCGATGCCGTCGAAGACAATCGAGCCGGCGCTGATGCGACAGCCGGGCCGGGCATAGCCCATGGCCGCCAGGCCGATGGTCGACTTGCCCGCGCCGGATTCCCCGATCAGCCCCAGCACCTCGCCGCGCCGGACCGTGAGATCGATGCCCTTGACGATCTCGTGCCAGACATCGTCGGTCTGCCCCTCCACCCGGAGGCCCCGGATCTCCAGCAGGATATCGCCCTGGGCGCCGCGGAAGGTTGCGCCGCCCGGTCGGCTGGAGGTGCTGTCTGACGTCTGCTGGACCGCCATGGCCTATCCTACTCCCAGAATCCTATTCCTTGAGTCCGCTCGCCTTGTGCAGGAACCAGTCGACGATGAAATTGACGCCGACCGTCAGCAGCGCGATCGCGCCGGCGGGCAGCAGTGGGGTGATGTCCCCGTAGTTGATCAGGGTGGCGTTGTCGTGGACCATCGAGCCCCAATCGGCCAGTGGCGGCTGGATGCCGAGACCGAGGAAGGAGAGGGCGCTGATGGTGAGGAAGACGAAGCAGAAACGCAGGCCGAATTCCGCCACCAGCGGCGGCAGAATATTGGGCAAGACCTCGCGCGAAATGATCCAGCCCAGCTTCTCGCCCTGAAGCTTGGCGGCCTCGACGAAATCGAGGACCACGACGTTCATCGCCACGGCGCGGCTCAGGCGATAGACGCGGGTCGAATCGAGGACCGCGATGATGACGATGAGATTGACGATCGAGGTGCCGACAATGGAGAGCAGCACGAGGGCGAAGATGAGCTGTGGAATCGCCATCAGCACGTCCACCGCGCGGCCCAGGATCTGGTCGGTCCATCCGCCGAGCGTGGCCGACAGCAGCCCGAGGGTCCCGCCGATCAGGAAGGCGAAGATCGTCGTCAGGAAGGCGATGCCGACGGTATTGCGCGCCCCGAAGATCAGGCGTGAGAGCATGTCGCGGCCGAGCTGGTCGGTGCCCAGCAGGAACTGGTCACTCCAGGGCTCATAGGCATCGCCCACCAGGGCGGTCTCGGAATAGGGCGCGATCAGCGGGGCGAACATCGCACAGATGACATAGATCGTGACGACGAGCAGGCCGATCCAGGCGGTGATTGGCGCGTGCTTCAGCTCGCGCCAAGCTCTCTGCCGGAACGACCTGCGCGAGAGACGGGGTGCGGCTTCGGCGGTGGCGGCGAGCGCCACGACCTCTTCGGGAAGGTCGGGTTGCAGGCTCATCGGGGGTGCAGCAGGCGCGGGTTCGTCACGATGGCGACGATATCCGCGGCGAGGTTGAGAAGGATATAGGTGGCGGCGAAGACCAGGGCACAGCTCTGCACGACCGGCAGGTCGCGCTTCGACACGGCGTCGACCATGAGCTGGCCGATGCCAGGATAGACGAAGACAACCTCCACCACGACGACGCCGACGATCAGATAGGCGAGATTGACGGCGATGACATTGGCGATGGGCGCCCAGGCATTGGGCAGAGCATGGTGCAGGATAATGCGTCGCGGCGAGATGCCCTTGAGCCGGCTCATTTCGATATAGGGGCTCGCGAGCAGATTGATGATCGCCGCCCGGGTCATGCGCATCATATGCGCCACGATCACCATCAGCAATGTGAGGGCGGGCAGCGTGCAGCGGTAGATCCGCTCGACAAAGGTCGTATCCTCGTCGACGGTCGACAGCGCCGGAAAGAGATGGGCGCGGGCCACGAGAAACAGCACCAGGATATAGGCGATGAAGAACTCGGGCGAGGAGATCGCCGTGAGCGTCGTCACGTTGATGAGCCGGTCGAAGATCGTATTGCGGTAGAGCGCCGCCAGCATTCCGAGAATGAGGGCAAGCGGCACGGCGATGATCGCCGTCATCGCGGCGAGGAAGAGGGTATTCATGAGCCGCGGCACAATCAGCGATACGACGGTGCGCGTATAGCCTTCGCGGGCAACGTAGGAGGTACCGAAATCACCCTGCAGCACGCCGCCGATCCAGCTGAAATAGCGCGTCACCGGCGAGCGGTCGAGGCCGACCTGCTTCTCGAAGGCCTTCACGGTGTCCGGCGTGGCGGCCTGCCCCAGGATCTCCTTGGCGAAATCGCCCGGCAGCAGCTCGACGGAGGTGGAGATGAGGGCGGAGACGACGAACAGGGTCACGAAACCGAGGGCCAGACGCTGCAGCACCGTCTTTAGAATGGCGTTCATCTGCCTAGAGCCCGCCCATCGGCATTCTCATGCACCTGAACCTCGAGACCGGCACGATCGCCGCCTCGTCATCATTCTGTTCCAGCAACCACCCGCGGCCGCGGGGCCAACTCCCTGCGGCGACCGGCGGACGCCGCAGGGATGAAGACCTTCGATGCGGGCGCCTAGGCGAACCACCAGCGCGACGTGATCTTCATGCCGTCATCGTCCCAGTTGGCCGCCACATGCTGGTCATGCCCGAGCTTGTTCGAATAGGCGCTCACATAGCTGTTGAACATCAGGACCAGCACTCCGCCGTCATTGTGCAGCAGCTCCTGCATCTCGGAGTACATGACCGCACGCTTCTTCGTGTCCGTCTCGGAGCGGGCCTGGAGCAGAAGTTCGTTGAACCTCGGATTCTTCCAGGACGTGTCGTTCCAGGCGGCATCCGCGGCATAGGCGGTGGCGAACATCCAGTCGATTGTCGGACGTCCCTGCCAGTAGGAGGCGCACCAGGGCTTCTTCATCCAGACATTGTCCCAGTAGCCGTCATTGGGCTCGCGCACGACGTTGATGTCGATGCCCGCCGCCTTGGCATGCTCCTGGTAGAGCACCGCCGCGTCGACCGCGCCGGAGAAGGCCGTATCCGCCGCCGACAGATCGACCTTGAGATTCGAGAGCCCGGCCTTCTTCAGATGGAACTTCGCCTTGTCCGGGTCGTAGGTGAATTTCGGCGTCGGATCGATCGCGTATTTGATGCCCGGCGCGATCGGGTCGTCGTTGCCAGGCTTGCCATGGCCGAGGAAGACCTTCTTCAGGATGTCCTCGCGGTTGACGGCGTATTTCAGCGCCGTGCGCACGTCGACATTGTCGAATGGCGCCACGTTGGTCAGCATCGGCAGCACGTAATGGCCGTAGCCGATGCCTTCCCAGATCTTGATGCCCGGCTGGCGCTTCAGCAGGCTGAGGGTCTTGAGGTCGCAGCGATCGATATAGTGCACCTCACCATTGGTGAGCGCGTTGGTGCGCGCGTTTACGTCAATGATGCTGAGAACCTCGACCTCGTCGAAATAGGTCTTGCCGAAGTAGTTGGGGTTGCGCTTCATCGTCGCACGCACGCCCGGCTCGAACTTCTCGAGGACATAGGGGCCGGTGCGGATGCCCGACTGCCAGTCGACCCCGCCGCCATCCTTCGCCGGCATGATCGGAATATGGTAGTCGGAGGCGATATAGGGGAAGTCCGCGCTGCCGCTCTTGAGGGTGAAGACCGTGGTATCCGGCCCGTCGGCCTTGATGTCGGTCACGTCCTGGAGCAGCGACTTGGCGGCGGACTTCGAATCCGCCCCCATATGCCAGCGGAAGGACTCGACCACATCGGTCGAGGTCACGGTCTTGCCGTTGTGGAAGGTGACGCCCTTGCGCAGCTTGAATATCCACTGCTTGGCGTCGTCGGAATGCTCCACCGATTCGGCGAGGTCGAGCTGGATGTCGCCCTTGTAGTCGACCACAGTCAGGCTGTTGGCAATCGAGCCCCAGCCCACGATTCCGGTGAACTGGTCAGGATATGTCGCAGGATCCAGCGAGTCGGTCGTCGCGCCATGGCCCAGCGCAATCTTGAAGGTGCCACCCGGCTTCGGCGCCGCCCGCACCGCCTTGACGAACATAGTCTCGGCGGCGGCGACGGTCACGCCTGTCGCAAGAGCGAACTGGATGAAGTCGCGCCGGCTGACCCTTCCTTTGCCGGCCAAGCCTTTGAGCTTTTCCAAGTCCCACATTCGAAATCTCCCCGGTTTGCCGGTAACCCGTTGTTCGGGTTGCCCGATATATCGGCCCGGATCGTCAGAATACATTCTGTCGCGTCCAGGCTCGTTCCGTTAACAAGCTTGCACGGATGTGGCCAGGGTTCAACATCTCCCAGCGCCGCCTTATATCGCATCGCCGACATTTAATGTTTGGGAGCAGCGCGGCGAGAAGGGATGCCAAGGGTCACGGGACGTGACGATCGGCGGTCATGTTTCTTCCATGATGGCCGGCCCGCCCCTCACGGGGCCGGGGGCTGTCATAGGTTGCACCCATCGCCATATGAGTAAGAATAGGACTGCCAAGGAAGGATGACGGATGACCATCAAGCCCCAATACGAAGTGCCCCTGCCCCGGCAGCCCAAGCCCGAAGCCTGCGATTTCGATCTCGATCGGGCGCTCCGCTCGATCGTCGCCTTGCAAGCCGTGATCCCCGAGGATGCCTTCACCGCCTCGATCCTGGGCACCGAGCGGGCCGGCAGCGGTGTGGTCATCCGCGCGAGCGGCCTCGTGCTGACCATCGGCTATCTGATCACCGAGGCGGAAAGCATCTGGCTGACCGATGTCGACGGCCGGGTCACCCCCGGGCATGTCCTGGCCTATGACCAGGAGACGGGCTTCGGCCTCGTGCAGGCGCTGGGCAAGCTCGGGCTGCCGGCGCTGGAGCTCGGCCGCTCGGACGCGGCCCGGATCGGCGACCCCGTGGTGGTTGCCGGCGGCGGGCGGCGCCAGTCCCTCAGCGCCGAGATCATCGGCAAGGAGGAGTTCGCGGGCTATTGGGAATATCTGCTGGAGGAGGCGATCTTCACCGCCCCGGCCCACCCGCATTGGGGTGGCACCGGCCTCATCGGACGGGATGGCAAGCTTCTGGGCATCGGCTCGCTGCATCTGCGCCAAGTGGTCGAGGGCGGGCAGCGCGACATCAACATGATGGTGCCTGTCGATCTCCTCTCGCCGGTGCTGGAGGAGATGCTGGCCCATGGCCGGGTGAACAAGCCGCCGCGGCCGTGGCTCGGCATCTATGCCGCGGAGGCTGGCGGGAAGGTGATCGTCGCCGATCTCGCGGATCAGGGCCCGGCCACCGCGGCGGGCATGCAGCCGGGGGATGTCATCGCTTCGGTGCGCGACGAGGGTGTGGAGGGACTGGCTGACTTCTACCGCAAGGTGTGGGCGAGCGGGCCGGCCGGCGCCGAGATCCTGCTCGAGGTGGTGCGCGACGGCCGGGCGGTCTGGCTGCGCCTTGCCTCCGCCGACCGCCGGAGCTTCCTCAAGGCGCCCAAGCTGCAGTAGCCTTTCCGAGGCGTCTTCCAAAGGGGTCCGATGTCCTTCGCTTCCTTCAAGGTCCTGACCTTCGATGTCGTCGGCACGCTGATCGATTTCGAGCGAGGGATCATCGACTACATTCGCCGGCTCTCCGGCAAGCTGCCGGCCGAGCTCGGCGACGAGGCGATCCTGGAGGCCTATCGCCGCTCGCGCAGCGCGCCGGGGTCCGGCTGGTATCCGGACGATCTGGTCCGGGTCTATCGCGACATGGCCGATGCCCTCGGCCTGCCCCGGGGACGGGGTGCGGGCGAGGGGCTCCGGGATTCCATCAAGGACTGGCCGGCCTTCTCGGATTCGGTGGGCGCGCTGAAGCGTCTGCACAAGCACTTCCGGCTGGTGGCCATGACCAACGCCCGGCGCTGGTCGCTGACCCATATGGCGCGGACCCTGGGCGAGCCGTTCGACGATGGCGTCACGGTCGACGAGGCCGGCTGCGAGAAGCCCGACCCCGCCTTCTTCGCCTTCGCCCGCGGCCGGCTCAGCGTGCTGGGTCACGGGTTCCACGACATCCTGCATGTCGCCCAAAGCCAGTATCACGACATCGGCGTGGCGCGGCGCCTCGGCTACAAGACCTGCTGGATCGAGCGCCGCCGCGGGCTTCCGGGCTTCGGCGGAACCCAGGACCCGGGCCAGATTACGAAGCCCGACTTCCATTTCGCGACTCTGGGCGAGCTCGCCGACGCGATCGAGGCGGGCTGAGGAAGGTCGGCTCGGCGGTCCACCGCCTGACGAAGAGGTGATGGCGCGTGCCCTTTCGCTCCTGAGGCGGAGGGCGTAGGGTCTGGCGGCCATGCCGGCTCCCACACAGCAGGACAGCGCCCCCCCGGAGATCGAGGTCGTCGGCCGGTTCGAAGGTCGCGGCGAGCCGATCGCCGGTGTCCCGGTGGCCGAATGGCTTCTGGGCGATGCCCGTCGGCTGTCCTCGCCCTCAGCCCTCTTCGACGAGTTCTGCTGGCGCCTCGTAGGCCAGGACATTCCGCTCTGGCGCGCGACCGTCTCGATCGCGACCCTCGATCCTCGGGCGCGCGCCTATGGCTATCGCTGGCGCCGCGAGCGCGGCCTGACCGAGGAGTTCCGCGTCCCCCACGACATCTTCTCCAGCAACGACTATCGCGACAGCCCGATCCGCGCCCTGATCGAGAACGGCGGTACGGTGCGCTACCGTCTCGAGGACGAGGACCAGATCCGCAGCTACCCCCTGCTCCAATCCCTGCGCGCGGAGGGCGGGACGGACTACTTCGCATCGCCGCTCTCCTACTTCAACGGGCGCTACCAGGTCTCGACCTGGAGCAGCGATCGGCCCGGCGGGTTCAGCGCTGGGCAGTTCGACGAGATCCGCGGCCTGCTGCCCATCCTCTCGGCGGTCGGCGAGGGCGTGGCCATGCGCCGCCTTGCCGGCACGCTGCTGGACATCTATCTCGGCCCGACCATCGGCCAGCGCATTCTCCGGGGCGAGGTCCGCCGCGGCCATGGCGATCGGCTGCGGGCGGTCCTCATGGCCATCGACCTGCGCGGCTTCACCTCGCTCTCGGACCGCCTGCCGCCGGACGAGCTGATCCATCTCCTGGATACCTATTTCGACATCGTGGCTCGCGCGATTGCCGCCGAGGGTGGCGAGGTGCTGAAATTCGTCGGCGACGGCGTGCTGGCAACCTTCCCGGCGGCAGAAGGGGAGGAGCGGCGTGTGGCCGCCGCAGCGCTCGCCGCGGCCGAGGCCATCTTGGCGCGCCTCGTCCAGGAGAACGAGGCACGCAATGCCGCCCGGGAAGCCCTGATCCGCATCGGCATCGGCCTTCATATCGGCGAGTGTCATCCCCGTTGTCATTCCCGGTTTAGCGGCACTTCGGGCGTTGCGAGCGCTGGGCGTGCGCCGCCTCGCCCTCATCGATCCGCCGTGG
>DATBBO010000335.1:0-3503 GCA_036270995.1 Dongiaceae bacterium
CAGCCCGTTGCTGTCGACCACTACATGAATCTTGCTGGTCAGCCCGCCTCGTGACCTGCCCATGGGCGCGGAGACGCAGTGAGAGACCGCATGGCTTCGCCGAAGGCGAAGCCGAACGCTCCAGGAGTCACGCTGCCGAAAGGAGCCGCAGTCGGCTCGCCCTCTCTGTGCTCTGTGTCTCTGTGGATCTTGCTCAGGCTGCCGCGGCGCGCCCGTGGCGCTCCAGCTTGGTGACATCCGTCACCAGCGCCTCCACATGGGCGTAGTCCTTCACCGTCAGTGGGCGCGAGAGCTTGCCGTCGGAGACGATGAGCACGCGGTCGGCGGCCTCGAACATCTCCAGCACCTCAGTGCAGAACATGATCACCGCATTGCCGGCATGAGCGAACTCGCGCAGCAGGCGATAGATCTCGCGTTTGCTCTGGATGTCCACGCCGCGGGTCGGCTCCTCCAGCAGCAGCAGGCGCGGCTGGCGCACCAGGGCCTGGGCGATGGCGACCTTCTGCTGATTGCCGCCGGAGAGGGAGCGGATGCCCTGGAAGATCGTCCGGCACTTGACCAGGAAGCGGCTGGAAGCGGCCTGCGCCAGCTCGCGCATGCGCCGCTTGCGCAGTGCGAGAACGGCGCCGGCGATCTCCGGCCGGCCGAGGCGGACCAGGAGATTCTCGCCGACCGAGAAATTCGAATAGAGGCTCCATTGCCGCGTCGCCGGGACATAGGCCGCATGGCGCCGGATGGCGGCACGATCCTTCTCGCGCACCCCCTCGATCTCCGCACGCCCGGTGCCGCGCTCCAGCCCGGCGAAAGAGCGCAGCAGCTCGCGGGCGCCCGAGCCCTCCACCCCCATGAGGGCCAGGATCTCCCCTTTCTCAACGGAGAGCTCGAGGCCTTCGAACTTGCCCTCGCGGTGGGTCCAGTTCTCGACGCTGAACAGCCTGCCGCCCACTTGCGCTGCCGGCTGGCCGGGACGGCCCTCCTCCGTCGCGCTACGCCGCTCGCCCAGGACGAGCTGCTGGGCGATGGCATCCTCGCTGAGGGCCGCCCCTTCGAGATCCGCCGTGACGCGACCGTCGCGGATCACGGCGACGCGCCGGGTATGCTCCACCAGATCGCCCAGGCGGTGGGAGACCAGGATCACGATTCGCCCCGCCGCGGCGAGGCCGCGCATCTCGCGGAAGAGCTGATCGGATTCCTCGTCGGTGAGCGCCGAGTTGGGCTCGTCGAAGAGGAAGACGCGGGCGTCGCGCGCGAGCGCCCGGGCGATCTCCGTGCGCTGCTGGGTCGCGAGCGTGCAGCTGTCGAGGGGCCGGGCCGCAAGATGAGCGATGCCCAGGGATTCCATCAGCTCGCGATCATGGCGACCGAGGCGGGGGCGCAGCCATCCGCCGCCTTCGCGCCCGACCATGAGATTCTCCGCCACGCTCAGATTGGGAAAGAGCTGCGGCTCCTGATGCACCACCGCCACCGATGTCGCCGCCTCGCCGGAGCTCCAGCTTCCGCCGTTGAGCAGAAGCTCGCCCTCATCAGCCGCCTCCTCGCCGGCGAGGATGCGCACCAGCGTGCTCTTGCCTGCGCCATTGGGTCCGGCGATCCCCAGCACCTCGCCTGGCCGGAGGTCGAGATCGAGCCCGTCGAGGGCACGCGTATTGCCGTAGCGCTTGCGCAGGCCCCTGATGCGGATGCCTGCGATCGCCCGATCCGAAGTCATCCCTGCGCCCTTTTGGCGCGGAGCTTGGTGAGCCCGATATCGAGGGCGACCGCACCGATGGTGACGACACCGAGGAAGATCTGCTGCGCATAGGGGCCGGGCGAGAGGAGCGCCAGCCCGATCTGCAGCTCGGCCAGCAGCAGGGCGCCGCCCAGGGTCCCGATCACCGTGCCCTTGCCGCCGGAGAGGCTGGCGCCGCCGATGATGACGGCGGCGAAGACCGGGAAGGTCTGGGAGAGACCGATATCGGGCTGGGTCGTCTGGATGAAGGAGAAATCGAGGATTCCCGCCACGGCGGCCAGCATGCCGCAGAGGACGAAGGCCAGGATCTTGTATTTACGCACCGGCAGGCGCGCGAGCTGGCCCGCGGCCGGATTGCCGCCGATCGCCATCAGGCGGAAACCGAAAAGGGAGCGGTGGAGCAGGAAGCCCACCACGACCGCAAGGGCGATCATCCAGAAGACCTCGGCGGAGAACTGATGAGTCCCGAACTGCCTGGTCAGATTGGTGAAGAAGGCGAGCTGGGTCGGGCTCACCGGATATCCATCGGGCGGATAGACCGGATTGAAGGTCGAGGCGTTGGTGATGTAGAGCGAGAGGCCGTAGAGCAGGTTGTAGCTGCCCAGGGTCACGATGAAGGAGGGGATCTTGAGCCCGGTGGCCAGCAGGCCGTTGAAGGCGCCCACCAGCGCACCGATGCCGATCGCGAGCGGAATGGCGATATAGATCGGCACCCCGCCCAGGATCCAGATCACCGCCAGCGCATTCGCGCCAAGCCCGTACATGGCGCCGAAGGAGAGATCGATCTCACCGACCACGATGACCAGGGTCAGCCCCAGCGCCATGATCGCCACCGAGCTCATCGAGCGCAGCACCGAGACGATGACGTCGATGTTTAGGAAGGCGCTGTTGATGAAGTAGAAGGCGGCGGCGACCAGGATGATGGCGAGGAAGAGCCCGCCCAGGCGGAGCGCAATGTCGAAGGTTGCCCGCCCCGCCGCGGAGACGCGCGAGGCCTGGGAAGTAGAGGCTGGAACAGGCTCGGCCTTGCTCATCGCCATTCCCAATTCGTCATTCCCGCGAAAAGCGGGAATCCAGAGCCCGGGATTCCGTCGCTTGCCTTGGATGTCCGCATTCGCGGACATGACGGCAAGAGAAGGATCCCCAGGACACTGGTTCCGACTGTCGCTTCTCAGTTGCCGGAGGACAGGATCTTGTCAAGCTCGGCACGGGCCTGGGCGACATCGGCTTTCAGCACGGGCCTGAGGGTCTGGGTATTCGGCAGGACGACGCCGTTGGCGAGGAACTGGGCGCAGGCCGGCCCGCCGAAGGCCGCCTGATCCGGCCAGCGCTGATCGAGAAGGGCGACCTGGATCCCCGCCTCGATGGCATCGAGCTGGCCCTTGCTGACGTTCCAGCCGATGGTGAAGGCCTTGCCCTGGCGGTTCAGGCTGGTGATGGCCTTGTCGGCATATTCGGCGCCGATATCCACATTCTCGATGAACTGCACATCGGGATGGGCCGAGAGGAAGGCTTTGTAGGTATCGAAGGTCTTGCCGGGATCATAGGTGGTGATGATGCCGTTGGACTCGGTGGTCGCGAACTGGGCGTCGGGAATCGCCTTCTGGATCGCCTCGCGGAAGCCCTTCATGCGGCCCTGCGCCCAGAACTGAGAGGGGTCGCCGCCGGAGACGGCGAAGACCTTCAGCTTGTTCCCGGTGGAATCCATCCACTTCAGCACGATATCCGCCGCCGTCGCTCCTTCCTTCATGGGAATTTGGGTGAAGTTGGTGAA
>DATBBO010000336.1:0-5538 GCA_036270995.1 Dongiaceae bacterium
ACTTCAGGATGGAGACGTGATCGGTGTAGCTGTGGACGACGCGGCCGCCGGTGGTGAAGGGCGAGACGACGATGAAGGGGATGCGCGGCCCGTCACCGAAGAAATCCAGCGGCTGGATGTAGCCCGAATCCCAGTAGCCGCCGCCCTCGTCGAATGCCACGAAGATGGCGGTCTCTCGCCATAGCCCCGGCTGCGCCCGGGTCTCGTCGACGATCTTGTGGACGAAGGACTCGAAGATGTCGAGCTTCGAGCTCGCCGGATGGCCGTCATTGAGCCCGCTCGGCTTGACGAAGGAGACCGCCGGCAGGGTCTCGTCGCGAATGTCGTTGTAGAGATCCGGCAGATCCTTGAGATTCTCGGTGCGCCGCGCGGCATTGGTCATGATCGTCGGGCTGTACTGCAGGAAGTTGCAGATGTTGCAGTAGAGCTCGCTGGTATGGTCCTGGAGATAGGCGTTCCAGCCTTCGCCATAATAGCGAAACGATACCTGCTTCTTGATGAGGGCATCGCCGATGTTCGGGACATTCGAGGGCGGGACCGTGAAGGGTTCCTGGGTATCGACGGTGCCATCACCGAAATAGCCCGGATTGTAGTTGTTGACGAGGTAGTAGTGCCCGGCCTCGCAGTTCGGCTTGGGCTTCGCCGGCAGCGCGCCGAGATAGTCGAGGATCGGCCCCACGCCCGGCTGGCTCGGATCGGCGCAGGCGACATAGGAGCCGCCGGAATAGCCGTCCTGGGTGTAGTAGTTGTTCGTTCCCGCCTGCGGGTTGGGATTCTCGATCTGATTGTTCGGCGGTACCGCCGCATGCCCCTTCCCGTCGCTGTACCAGACCATGTCGCCGGTCCCGAGCATGATGTGATTGGCGCCGGTGCCTCCGTTGACGGACTGATGGAAGTTGTCGCTCATGGTGTAATCGTCGGCGAGCTGCTTGAGATAGGGCGCATCGCCGTCATTGACGTTGTAGAAGCCCATGGCGGTCGAACCTTCGCCCGTGGTCTGCTGGTCGAATCCGCCGGGCTGGGGCTTGCCGTTGCTGCCGGCGCCCACGGACACCTCGACCCAGGGGAAGAGATCGCTGAGGCAGCCGCTCGGATTGTCGGCGCTGGCATGGCCAGCGCTGCAGTCCAGCTGCTGCCACATCTGAAAGAAGCGGTGGACGGGGCTGGGCCCGAAGGCGTCGTAGGCGATCGCCGGGGTCAGCTGGTAAGGCCCGTTGGGCAGGCTCGTCGCATTCGGCATTCTCTTGTCGATCGAGCGCGGCGGAAGTCCGGTCGCGCCCGTCAGAAGCAGGCGCAGGTCGGAGGGCAAGACGCCGCCATCGAGCGCGGCCGCATGGCCCAGTGTCAGGAAGGGCAGCGAATCGCCATCGCTGGCGGCCTGGGGCGCGCCATCGGTCATCGCCGGCGGCAGGGTCGCATAGGGCTGCTTGTGCGACGGTGCGATGTCGTAGCTCGAGGTCACCTCGGCGCTGTCCTGCGCCGCTTTCGCGAAGCTCGGGCCGGGGGAGCCGTCCGGCAGGATGATCCCCTGGGACAGCAGGTTGAAGACCGATTGCCCCGGCCGCGGCGCATAGGCGCCGAACACGTGATCGAAGGTCCGGTTCTCGCCGATGATGACGATCACGTGCTTGATCGGCGTGAGGGTATCGCTGTCGTTGGGCTGCAGGGAGGCGGCCCGGCCGGCTTGCGACAGTCCCAGGGACAAGAGCAGGGCGGGCAGGAGGGAGACGAGGTCGAAGGATGAGCGGAGAACGCCACGTCGCATTGCTTGCTCCATCGGTTGCTTCCAACCCGCAGCAGATATGCCGCAATCGCGTTTCAATCGGATTGCAGCCGGAGGAGATTTTCGGGATTTCCCATTCCGACCATGTTCCACCATGCGGGGACATGCTCTAGCTTGGGCGTCCGCCGCCCCTTATCACGCGAGCTCGAACATGACCGAAGGCAATCTTTCTCCCGAGACCCTCTGCGCCCAGGCTCTCGGCTGGATCGATCCGACCACCAAGGCGATCGTTCCGCCGATCCATCTTGCCACCACTTTCGAGAGAGACCCCGACAACGAGTACCGCAACGGTCGCTCCTATATCCGCGAGAACAATCCGAGCTGGGATCAGGTGGAGAGCCTCCTGACGCGGCTGGAGGGTGGCGCCGACACGCTCCTCTTCTCCTCCGGCATGGCGGCGGCGACCGCGCCCTTCCTGGCGCTGAAGCCCGGCGATCACGTCATCGCGCCCAACGTCATGTATTGGGGATTGCGCAAATGGCTACTGGGCCGTGTGGAATGGGGTCTCGCGGTCGAGCTCGCCGAGATGACGGATCTGAGCCAGGTCGCGGCGCTGATACGGCCCGGCAGGACCCGGCTCGTCTGGGCGGAGTCGCCGGCGAACCCGATGTGGCAGGTCGTGGATCTCGCCGCATTGGCGGAGATCGCCCATGGCGCGGGCGCAGTTCTGGCGGTGGATTCCACCAGCGCCACGCCCATGCTCACGCGCCCGATCGCCCTTGGCGCCGATCTGGTGATGCATGCCGCCACCAAATATCTGAACGGCCATTCCGACGTGCTGGCCGGCACGCTGACGGCCGCGCGGAAGGACGAGTTCTGGGAGGGCCTCCGGGGCCTGCGCACGAGCGGCGGGGCGGTGCCGGGCAGCTTCGAGGCCTGGCTGCTGCTGCGCGGCATGCGCACTTTGCCGCTCCGGGTCAGGCAATGCTCGGCGAACGCGCTTCATCTCGCCGAGAATCTCCAGCGCCACCCCGCCATCGCCGAGGTGCTCTATCCCGGGCTCGCCAGCCATCCGCAGCACGCGCTGGCCAGGCGCCAGATGCAGGGCGGCTTCGGCGGCATGCTCTCGATCCGGGTCAAAGGCGGCCAAGCCGCGGCGATCCGCTGCGCCGCGCGGGTCAAGCTGTGGAAGCGAGCGACGTCCCTCGGCGGAGTCGAGAGCCTGATCGAGCATCGCGCCTCGATCGAAGGACCGGGCACGCCGGTGCCGGGCGATCTGCTGCGCCTTTCCGCGGGAATCGAATCCGCCGAAGAACTGCTGGGCGATCTCGAGCAGGCGCTCGCCGCTTGAACCCCTCTCCCGCGCGTGCAAGCGGGAGAGGGGAAGTCATGAGGCGCCGCCGTCGCTCCTGCGGGTCTAGTTCCCCAGATGGATCCAGACCGACTTGGTCTGGGTGTGCAGCAGCATGGTCTCGAAGCATTTGTCGCGGCCCTGGCCGGACTGCTTGTAGCCGCCCCAGGGCAGCGTCATGTCGCCATGGTCGAAGCAGTTCACCCAGACCACGCCCGACTGCAGGTCGCGCGCCGCCTTGTGGGCGGTATTGAGATCATTGGTCCAGATGCTGGCGGCAAGTCCGTACATGGAATCGTTGGCGATCTCCACCGCCTCGGCGACGCTCTTGAAGGGGATCACCGCGGCGACGGGCCCGAAGATCTCCTCCTGGGCGATCTTCATGTCGTTGCGCACGCCGTCGAAAAGCGTCGGCGAGACATAGCAGCCCTTCTCCATCCCCTTGGGCACCTCGCCGCCCATGCAGAGCTTGGCGCCCTCTTTCTTGCCGATGGCGATGTAGTCGAGCACGCGCTTCTGCTGGCTCTTGGTCACCAGCGGGCCCATCTGGGTCTGGGGATCGAAGGGGTCGCCCGGCTGGAACATGGTCTTGCTGCGCTTCAGGAACTCGTCCAGGAAGTCGCCGTGGATCTTCTTGTCCACTAGCAGGCGCGAGCCCGCATTGCAGACCTCGCCCTGATTGCCGAAGATCCCGGTGATGGCGTAGTTCACCGCGGCGTCGAGATTGGCGTCGCCCATGATGATCTGCGGGGTCTTGCCACCGCATTCGGTGGTGACCCGCTTCATGTTCGATTGCCCGGCATAGACCATCATCAGCTTGCCCACCTCGGCCGAGCCGGTGAAGGCGATCTTGTCGACATCCGGATGGAGGGCGAGCGCCTTGCCGGATTCTTCGCCATAGCCCTGCACGACGTTGAAGACGCCGTCCGGCCCGCCGGCCTCGGTGAAGAGCTTCGCCATCAGGTTGGCCGAGAGCGGCGATTGCTCCGCCGGCTTCAGGATAACCGAATTGCCCGTGGCGAGCGCCGGCGCCACCTTCCATGAGGCCATCATCAGCGGGTAGTTCCAGGGCACCACGCAGCCCACCACGCCGAGCGGCTCGCGAAGGATGTAGTGGAACTCGGAGGAGGCCGTGGCGGTCACCTGGCCGAAGACCTTGTCGATGCATTCGGCCATGAACTGGAAGGTGAGGGCCGAGCCCGGCACATCGGCGTTCAGCATGTCGGCGACGGGCTTGCCCATGTTCAGCACGTCGAGGACGGCGAACTCCGCGGCATGCTCGTTGATCAGCCGCACATAGCGGTAAAGGATCTCCATGCGGTCCCGGGGCGCCATGCGCGACCAGACGCCGGAGCGGAAGGCCTTGCGGCCGGATTTGACGGCGGCGTCGACATCGCCGGCATCGCTGCGGGCAACCTCGCAGATGACGGAGTTGTCGACGGGATTGATGGATTCGAACTTGCGGCCCTTCCTGGCGTCCACGAACTTGCCGTCGATGTAGTTGCGGGTCTCGGGCTTCAGCTTGCTGGCCACCTTGTGCCAGCCCTTGCGGTCCAATGCCTTCGCCTGCTCGAGATTCATTGTTCCCTCCTGCGATTTCGGAAATCCCGTCCCGCGCCCGAGGCTCGTCCGGAGAGGAGAGCGGGGGTGGGGAGGGCATTGTTCCCCGTCTCTATAGCACCGCCGCGACCACCGCGGCTAGGCGGCCCGCGGGCGCGGCACGCAAAATCCCCAGGGTTAGTCTAAATTTAGGAGACAAGCACAGCAAGTTTGGATAATCAAAAGACGTATTAGACATAACACGCGCACCAGTCTCGAGCCGGGGCAGTCAAGGGCGGCAAGGCGATAAGACAAATCGTCGCTGGAAGCGCGTGATACTCGAAATGGGGGTGTCTCCGACTATGCTCATTCGACGTTTGTGTCTCCTTGTGGCCTTGTGCCTGCTGCCGCGGCTTGCCAATGCGCAGACGACGATGACCGTAACCTCGAACTATGGGGTCCTCGCCTTCGGCACCGTGGCGGTCACGGACGTTACGCCAACCCCCCATGTCGTTCTCGCGACCTGCAGCTTCTCGAGCTCGGCGACTTGCAATGTGTCGGGCTTGATCGCAGGCCATACGCTCTCCGTGACCCCGGCACCCGCCGCCGGCTTTGTGGTCACCGGTGGCACGGGGAAATGCGCCGGCCTCTCGCCAACCAACGTCATTCAATTCACGGTTCCCACCTCCGGCAGCGTGCAATGCGGGGTCGCGGGCGGCTATCCCCTGACGGTCACGGCCAATAATGCAGGCGTGGTCGCCGCCCTCATCGCCTCCATCGGCTCCCAATGCAGCCTTCCCGGAACGGCCGGCCAGTCCTGCCAGCTCGCCGTGGCGCCGGGACCGCTTTCGCTGACGATCGGGCTCGCAGCCAACACGGCGCTCGTCAGCGACACCGGCCTCTGCACCAACGCCGCGCCGACGGC
>DATBBO010000337.1:0-5202 GCA_036270995.1 Dongiaceae bacterium
AAGCGCGGCAGGTCGATGCCGGGGCTGATGACCATGGGCCGGCCGCCGGCCGGGCACTGCTGGCGCGCGAGATGATCGGCCACGGTATCGGAGACGGCGATCACCCGCTTGGCGCCCTCAAGCACCCCGCCGCGTCTGAGATCGGCGAAGGTCTCCGGCGGATAGAGGCTGTGGCAGGTGAGGGTATAGAAGGCGCCCGTCTCCTGGGCCAGCTTCCGGGCAACGCCGGCCACGGTGGGCGAATGGGCGTGGATGATGGAGATCCTGTGCTCCCGGATCAGCTTCACCAGCCGCCTGACGGTGGTCCATCGGCCGAGGGCATTGTCGCCTGCCAGCTGCATGCCGATATGAGTTGCGCCGCAGCGCAGCAGATCGGCTACCAGCCGCCCGCCCGCGGAGACGACCACGGCCCTGCCGCCGGCAGCGACCACGCCGACGGCCGTATCGACCGCCGCACGGGCTGGGCCGTTGGGCCCGAGATCGGAAACCATTTGCAGCACGCCCAGGCGGTCGGAGAGGGTCGCCCAGAGATCCGTGCTATGGATGTCGACTGCGCCCGGCGAGTTCTGCAATCCGGGTCCCGCCTCCATGAAATCTGCTCAACCCCTTCCGGATACTGCGATGATTCTAACACGGAGCGATGGTTCCTCAACTGCATATTGTCGGGAATCCGGCGGGAACCCGCCAGGGATAGTGTTTTTGCCCGGTTTCCGCTCCGACATGAACGGCATCAAGGCAACGGCCTTGGCGGGCCACTGCCGGACCCGGAACCACCCCTTCCTGCGCTTCGACTATTTCGGCCATGGCGCCTCCTCGGGGGATTTTCGGGCCGGGACCATCGGCCGCTGGCTGGACGACGCGCTTGCGGTGATCGACCGGCTGACCGAGGGACCGCTGCTCTTGGTGGGCTCGAGCATGGGGGGCTGGATCGCGCTGCTGGCGGCGCTCGCCCGGCCCGGCCGCGTGAAGGCGCTCATCGGCATCGCCCCAGCCCCGGATTTCACCGAGGATCTGATCTGGGGTCGGCTCGACGCGGCGCAGCGCAGCGAGCTGCTGGAGCGCGGCGAGCTTGCCGCCCCGTCGGCCTATGAAGCGGATTTCATCCCCATCACGCTGGGGCTGGTGGAGGAGGGGCGCCGGCATCTTCTTCTGCGCGGGCCCATCCGGCTCTCCTGCCCGGTGCGGCTCCTCCACGGCATGGAGGATCCGGATGTGCCCTATCAGACCTCGCTGCGCCTCATGGAGAGGCTGACGGGGACAGAAGCCGTGGTCGAGCTGATCGAGGATGGCGACCACCGCCTCTCCCGCCCCCAGGACCTGACCCGCCTCTTCGCCGCGGTGGATGCAATGGCGGCGCGATTTCGCAGCTAGAATGGCTCAGCTGCGAGGATCGCGGCGAGGCTGGCGCGATAGTCGGGGTAAGCCAGCCTGACGCCGAGCTCCTGCTTGATCCGATCGTTGCGCACCCGCTTGTTGTCGTCATAGAAGCTCCTCGCCATCTCGCTGAGCTTCGCCTCGGCGAAGGGAACAAGCGGCGGGGGCGGTATCCCAAGAAGTGCGGCCGCATGGGCAATCACATCGGCCGGCGCCGCGGCATCGTCGTCGCAAAGATTGTAGATCGCCCCGGCACGAGGCCGCGTCATCGACGCATGCAAAACCTGGACGATGTCCGCCACATGGATGCGGCTGAAGACCTGGCCCGGCTTATCGATGCGCTGGGCTCTTCCTGCCCGCAGCGCATCGAAGGCCGAGCGGGCCGGTCCATAGATCCCAGCGAGACGGAAGAGATGCACCGGCAAGCCGGCGCGCTGGCCGAGTGCCAGCCAGCCCACCTCGGCGGCGACCCGCCGCCGGCCGCGCTCGCCCGTGGGCCGGAGCGCGCTCTCCTCATCAACCCAACCGCCCTGACGGTCGCCATAGACCCCTGTGGTGGAGAGATAGCCGATCCAGGCAAGCTCGGGGCGCGATGCGATATCGGGGCCATGGAGGTCCAGCACCGGATCGCCCACCTCGTCGGGCGGCACCGAGCTCAGGAGATGGGTGCAGCCGGCCAGCAAGGCTGGCGCATCCGCGAGCGGCCGGTCCCGGTCGAAGAGCCAAGCCGCGATGCTGCGCCGTGCCAGCTCCTCCTGGCGCTCCGCCTCGCGGCGGGTGCCGGCAATCCGCCAACCCTCGGCCTGGAGCCGATCGGCCAAAGCGAGCGCGGTGTAGCCGAGGCCGAAACAGAACAGGGAAGGGGGCATGGCGATCCGGCTTGCAAATCGGCGGCGAAGGATGGAGCTTGGCGCCACCCTAAGAACCGCAGGAAGGCAACTCAAGCCCGTGTGCTCCAGGCCCCGGCATCTGGCCGCAATCTCCGTCGCGATAAATCTGCTGGCATTCTCGGCCACCATGCCGGCGGCGCGCGCCGATGACCTCGTGCCGCCCGGGCTGCTGGGCGCGCCGCCGCCGACGCAGCCCGCCCAACCCAACCAGCCGAGCCAGACGGAGATCGATCAGGCCCGGCAATATGCCGATTGCATGAGCCTGGCCCAGAGCGAACCCGAAAAGGCGCTGAAGACGGCGCGGGCCTGGGAGCGCAAGGCCGGCGACGCGCCGGCGGGCCATTGCGCCGCTGTCGCCCTTGTCGGGCTTGGACACTACAAGGAAGCGGCGGACGCCATGGAAAAACTCGCGGCCGACGAGCTCAAGGATCGCAAGGATCTTGCCGTCAGCCTCTACGGCCAGGCGGCGCAGGCCTGGGCGCTCGCCAATGACAATGGCCGCGCCGTCAAGGCTGAGACGGCGGCGATCGGGCTGGCACCCGACAATCCGGATCTGCTGGTCGACCGCGGCATCCTCCTGGCCTCGACCGGAAAGTACTTCGACGCCATCGACGATTTCAGCAAGGCCCATGACATGGCCGGCAACCGCGCCGATATCCTAATCTTCCGCGCCACGGCTTATCGCATGCTGAAGAGCTTCGATCTCGCGAGCGACGACATCGAGCGGGCGATCCAGCTTCAGCCAAGGGATGCCGATGCCTATCTCGAGCGCGGCATCATCCGCATGCTGCAGAAAAACGTCGACGGGGCCAAGGCGGATTGGCAGCAGGTCGTGGCTCTCGACCCCCACACACCGGCGGCCCAGACCGCCGCGGCCAATCTGAAGCAGCTCCTCCCGCCGCCGGCGGCAGCGCCGGCAAAGGCGCCCGCGGCAGCGGTGACGACACCGCCCTCCACCCCGCCGGCACCGGAGGCTCCGCCCGCCCAGCCCATCGACCCGCAGCTCCCGCTGGATGCCGCGCCGCAGTAAGAGGTAGCAGGCACATCTTCCCTCTCCCGCTTCATAGCGCGGGAGAGGGAAATGTGACGGCCCCTTCTTTCTATCTAGAAATCCAGATCGGCGTAATGCCGGGGCGGTGGGGCGCCGGGCAGGTGGTCGCCGAGAAGCGGGCGGAAGCTCGGGCGCGATTTGACCCGGGCATACCAGTCCTTGGCCTCGGGATGGGCATCCCAAGGTATGTCGCCCAGATAGTCGACCACCGAGAGATGGGCGCCGGCGGTGATGTCGGCGAGCGAGAATTGATCGCCCGCGAGCCAGCTCCGCCGATCGGCGAGCCAGGCGATGTATTGCAGGTGGATATGGAGATTGGCGTTGGCGAGGCGGATCGCCTGGGAATCCGGCTGGCCGGTGCGCACCAGCCGCTTCATGATCTTCTCTTCCAGCAGCCGTCCCGTCACTTCGCGGTCGAACTTCAGGTCGAACCAGCCGACGAGCCGGCGCACCTCGGCGCGGCTTCCGGCGTCGCGGCCCAGCAAAGCCGGCTCGGGATAGACCTCGTCGAGATATTCGGAAATGGCATGGCTGTCGGCGACCACGGCGCCATGCTCCTCCACCAGCACCGGAACCTCGCCGCTGGGATTGAGATGCAGGAGCTCCTCGCGCCGGTCGCCGGGACGCTCATCCACGAGCTCGAAAGGGAGATTTTTCTCCCGCAGCAGCACGCGCAGCTTGCGGGAAAAGGGATCGAGGGCGAAGTGATGGAGGCGGCGCATGGGCCCGCAGTCTAGTGTCAGGAAGCGCGGATTCGGAACAGAATTTCGCCCCTCCGCAGCTGTCATTTCGCGGCCGATCACAAAATCGTTAGCCGCAAATCCGCGCGCGCCTTTGCCCCGTAGACATGATCGATCGCAGCTGCGGGCCATTCCGGCCCAGCCGATCTCCTATCGGGAGAACGAAACATGCTTCTGCTTCCTTCGAAATCCGCTGGCCTCGTGGCCAGCCGGCGCAGCTTTCTCACCGGCGGCGGCCAGGCCGTGCTGTCGGCAACGGCGGTCGCGCTGATCGCCGGTTGCGCCGCCAAGGCGGATACGATGCGCACGCAGACGGCCGAGGTATCGAAATCCGATGTCGACATCCTCAATACCGCGCTCGCCCTCGAATATGAGGGCATCGCCGCCTATCAGGTGGGCGCCGAGAGCGGCCTGCTGCAGCCCAATGTGCTGAAGCTCGCCGTCGGCTTCCAATCCGACCACAAGCAGCATGCCGATGCGCTGGCCAAGGCCATCACCAAGCTCGGCGGCATGCCGGTGCAGTCGAAGACCGGCGCGCAATACAACTTCCCGACCTCGACGCTGAAGAGCCAGACCGATGTGCTGCGCTTCGCCGCCGGGTTGGAGGAGGGCGCGGTCAACGCCTATGCCGGCGCGATCCCGCTCTTCTCCGACAAGGATCTCGCAGGTGCCGGCGCCTCGATCCTGGGCTCCGAATCCATGCATTGGGCGATCCTGCGTTACGCGCTCGGCGACCAGCCGCCCACCATGGCCTTCGTCGGCCAATCCTATTGAGGCCATGCCGGCGGCCGATCTCATCGGCCGCCGGCGCCTTCTCCGAAGAGAGAGCTTCCATGCTGAGACGCTGTTTCGGCCTGCTCCTGCTCGCCTCGGTGCTCGCGGGCGGTGCAGGAGCGGCCCAGGTCGCGGGCGATCCCGTGCGGGGTGAGCAAGTCTATCACCGCTGCCAGGGTTGCCATTCCATCGACCGCAACCGCATCGGGCCGATGCATAAGGGCCTGTTCGGCCGCAAGGCCGGCAGCGTGCCGGACTTCGACTACTCCGATGCCATGAAGAACTCCGGCATCGTCTGGACAGAGGCGACCCTCGACCAGTTCCTCCAGGGCCCGCGCAAGATGGTGCCCGGTACCAAGATGACCTTCGTGGG
>DATBBO010000338.1:0-6543 GCA_036270995.1 Dongiaceae bacterium
GGCGATCGCCGGCGGCAGCGCCTGCTTCAGCTTCGAAGCCCAGTTCTCCAGCCCGGCCATGATTCCTGGATAGAGGGCGAGGCCCTCGGCCAGGCCGGTGCGCCGGAGGGCCATGGCGCGCTCGCCCGGAAGGCGCACGGCCGCGCCGCCGGGCGCGGGGGGCGACTCACGGCAGGCCCTGGCGAGCCAGCCAGTCTCGCGCAGATAGGCCTCGACACCGCCGAAGGCCGCGGGGTCGATCACCTGGACATAGACATTGGCGGCCCATGTCGTCGGCTTTTCGGCGCGCCCATGCCCCGCGAGCCCCTGGGTCAGGGCCTCGACCGCGAGCGCGAGGCCATAGCCCTTATGGCCGTGATCCTTCCCGCCGGTGGGCAGCAGCGTGCCCGGCGGCGAGGCGCCGAAGACGGCCGGATCGTCCGTCGGCCGGCCCTGGGCATCCTGCGCCCACTGGCCGGGATAGCGGCCGCCTTCACGCCGGAGCCGCCCGGTCATGGCGTTGGTGGTGATGGAGGCGCTGATATCCACCAGGATCGGATCGCCGCCGGTCGGAATGCCGAAGGCGATGGGGTCGGGGGTGAAGACCGCGGCGAGCCCGCCGAACGGTGCCATGGTGGCCTCGGAGGGATCGGAGGAGGCGATGATCGCCATCAGGTTCTGCTCGGTCGCCTTGCGCAGATAGACCGCGAGACAGCCGCTGTGATGACCGCGGCCGATGGCGACGGCGGCAAGCCCGTGGCGCCGGGCGCGCTCCGCGGCGAGCGCGAGTGCCTTGTCCGTCAGCCAGATGCCGGGCAGGGTCAAGCCATCCCAGGTGATCGCGGCCCCCCGGTCGGCGATGACGCGCGGCTCGCCCGCCTTGGCCATGAGCCCGGCCTCGATCTCCTCCAGATATCCGGGTACCTGCGCCAGCCCATGAGTCGTGTGGCCCATGAGATCGGCCTCGACCAGATGCTCGGCCATGGCGAGGGCCTTGTCCGGCTCGCAGCCAGCGGTGCGAAAGAGCCCCTCGGCGAAGCGGATCAGATCGGCGGGACGGTAGCGCGGCGGTTTATCTTTCGGCATGACGAGCTTTCTACCCTACGAGGCCATGGGTCGTCCGCTGGGACACATGCCAGGGAATGAGCCAGCGCTCCGCCAGCACGACGAGCCAGAACAGCAGCAGACCCAGAGCGGCCAGCATGATGATGATGGCGAAGGCCAGATCCATCCTGAGATCGCCGGAGGCGATCTGGATGTAATAGCCGAGGCCGGCATCGCCGCCGATCCATTCAGCGATGGTGGCACCAACGGTGGCATTCACCGCCGCGCCCTTGATGCCGACGAAGAGCTGCGGCAGGGCCGCCGGCAGGCGGACCTTGAAGAAGGTGCGCAAGGGGCCCGCCCCGGTGGAGAGGCAGAAGCGGGTCAGATCCAGGCTGAGGGAGGTGAAGGCGAGGATCCCGTTCAGCAGGATCGGGAAGAAGCAGACGAGGAAGACGATTAGGATCTTGGGCAGGAAGCCGAAGCCGAACCAGGTGACGAAGATCGGCGCAAAGACGATCTTCGGCACCATCTCCAGGGTGACGGCCAGCGGATAGAAGGTGCGCCGCAGGAAGGCCGAGAAGGCGACGAACATGGAGAGCGGCACGCCCAGCAGGATGGCGACGGCGAAGCCCGAGATCGTCTCCATGCCCGTCACCAGGGTGTAATCCCAGATGCGGTGGATGTTGCGGACATACTCCACCAGGATCTGGCTCGGCGGCGGGATGATGTAGAGCGGGATGTGGAAGAGCTGGACCACCGCTTCCCAGGACAGGATCAGGGAGGCGCCGAAGATGATGGGTGTCAGATATTCGCCGAGCCTGCCGCGTTCGGTCATCACGGGCCTCAGATCAGCCCGTAGCTGAGGAAGATCTCCTTGATCTCCGCCACGATGCCCTGGAATTCGGGGCTCTGGCGCAGATGGAGATCGCGCGGCCGCGGCAGGTCGAGCTTGACCCGGCGCACGATCCGCCCCGGCCGGGGCGAGATCACGATCACCTCGTCGGAAAGCTGCACCGCCTCTTCGATGCTGTGGGTGACGAAGAGAACGGTCTTGGGATTGGCCATCAGCAGCCGCTCGAGATCGCCGCGGAGCTGCTCGCGGGTCATGGCGTCCAGTGCCCCCAGGGGCTCGTCCATCAGGATCAGCGGCGGATCATGAATAAGCGCCCGGCAGAAGGCGGTACGCTGCTGCATGCCGCCGGAGAGCTCGTGGGGATGGCGGGCGACGAAATCCTTGAGGCCGACGGAGGCCAGCAGCGCCAGCGCCCGCTCCTTGTAGGCGGCGCGGCTGAGGCCGCGCATCTCGATCTGCAGCAGGACATTGTCGAGGGCGCTGCGCCAGTCGACCAGGACGTTACCCTGGAAGACGATGCCGATATTGGTCTGGGGTCCCTCGACCGGCCGCCCATCGACCAGGATCTCTCCGCTGCTGCGCGAGAGCAGGCCGGCCAGCATGAGCAGCAGCGTGCTCTTGCCGCAGCCCGAAGGCCCCACCAGCGAGACGAAGGCACCCGGCGCGATGGCGAGGTCGATGGGATCGAGCGCGCTGACCTCGCCCGCCTTCGAGCGATAGGTCTTGCTGACGCCCGCGATGGAGACGGCAACGGTCATGTCAATGCGGAAGACAAGCCGGGGGTGACGCCGGAGATCGCCCCGGCATCACCCCCGATCGGGCTAGAGCGTGGCCGGCACGAAGTCGTTGGTATAGAAGTCGCTGGCCTTCATGTCGGTCTTCAGGTCGTTGTACTTCTCCAACAGGGCCAGGGCGCTGTCCCAATCCTCGGCGACATTGAGGCCGAGGCGCTTCTCCTTGTTGTTCGGGGAGATCAGGATCGAGAGGGTGACGTCCAGGACCTTGCGGGCCTGCACCTTCACCTTGTCCTCTTCCATGCTGGCGTTCCAGTTGATGATGGCCGCGATGGCGGAATCCGGATCGGCCTTGGCGTCCTTGACCGCTTCGAGCGTTGCATGGACGAAGCGCTTCACGAGATCGGGGTTGTCCTTGACCGTGTCGCGATGGGCGACGATGGCATAGCCCGGCTGGGCAACGCCGTAATCGGCATAGTTGAAGGCGATCGGCGTCTTGCCGCCATTGGCCTCGATCTCCGCCGGCTTGTCGTCGATGCCGCCCAGCATGGCCGGGGCCAGGCCCTGCAGATAGCTCGACACGAGCGCGCTCTCGGCGACATTGGTGATCTGGATCTTGTCGATGTCGACGCCGGCGTTCTTGGCGGCGACGGGGAAGAGCGTGTTGACCCCGGCGCCGGCGGTGGTCAGCACCTTCTTGCCCTCGAGATCCTTGAAGGTCTTGATCCCGGAATCGGGATTGACGATCACGGCATCTGTGCCCATGGCGTCGATGGTGGCGACCGACATGACCGGCGCGCCCTGGGCGGCGAGCTTCATCATGGTCACCGCCGAGCAATAGGCGAAGGTCGAATCCTTGTTGGCGACGAGACGCGTCGTGGCGCCCGAGCCATTGCCCTGCTTCACGACGACATCGAGATTGTCCTGGGCGTAGAGCCCCTTGTCGATGCCGAGGAAGAAGATGGCATGCGAGCCGTAGAACAGCCAATTGGTCCGGAAGATGACCTTGTCCGCCGCAAAGGCCGAGCGCATCGGCAGCGCCGAGGCGGCGGCCGCGCCGAGGCCCAGCGCCATGGCCTGGCGCCGGTTCAGTGGAAGCGAGCTTGTTCTGGTATTCGGCATATTGGGTCTCCCTGCTTTGCTTGGTTTGTTGCGACGCTCCTTGTTACCCCTCACTTCGCCCCTTCTTTTCCGTCCTAGGACGGCAGCACCCGCGGCACGCCGGTCTTTACCAGCATCTTGCGCGTGCGGTCGCGGTAGAGATCGCGGATGTCGCGGGTCGGCGGCCGGCAGCGGCTCGAATCGAGCCCCACCAGCTCCATGCAAAGCTTGTCGAGATAGCCGTCACCGCTGGTGAAGGTCTTCTCGATCTCGACCCAGAGCTTGTAGAAGGGCATGGCCTCGCGCACGAGGGCCTGCTGCACGGCCGGATAGCGCCCGGCCGCAAGATCGTCGATCAGGCGGATCCCCCATTCCGGCCAGTAATTGGCGAGATGCACCTCGAAGGCGCGCGCCCCCAGCATGTGGCTCGCGGCGAACATGAGGTGGTTGTCGATGATGCAGAGCCGGTCCTTGAAGTGGTCGATGACGTCCTCGAACTCCATGGCGTCGGTGCGGGGCGTCGCCCATTTGAGGCCGACCACATTGGGAATCTTGATCAGCCGGTCGACCATGGCGAAGGAGACGGCCGCACTGGTCCAGAAGGTGTTGTAGATGATGATCCCGATATCGGCCGCGTCGGCGGCCGCGGCCACATGCTCGAAGAAATCCTCCTCGGTGTGGGTGAAGTAGAACGGGCAGGAGACCTGGATGAACTCCGCCCCGGCCTCCCTCGCCGCCTTGGCGAGGCGCCGCAGCTCGAGCGTGCTGGTGGTCTGTGCGCCCATGGCCACGGGAAGCCGGCCAGCGGATTCCGCCACGACCGCCTCGCAGACCGAGACCCGCTCCTCGAAGCTCATGGTCGAGAAATCGCCCGCCGCGCCACCGGCCAGGAGCGTGCCGTAGCGCTCGGTGATGCCGTTCTCGAGCAGGAAGCGCACATTCCGCCGGGTCGCCGCGAGATCCACGGCGAGGTCGGAATCGCGAAACATGGTGGGCACGGTGATGTAGCAGCCTTCCAGTCTCTTCTTGGCGCGTTCGAAGTCCATAGGCGGGCCGTCCCCTCGGTTAGGGGAGGATTATTCGGCGGATGGCTTCGGTCCCGATTGACATATTCGTTCGAAAACTTGACGATTTGATCCGGCCGTTGGGGTCGAAGGGAGGCTGTCGTGGTGCGCAAGCCGCTCCGTCCGGGGGAGACGCCGCCGGGCGAATCCGAGGTGGTCCGCTACGGCTTCCTGCTGCTGCCTGAATTTCCAATGTATGCCCTGATTCCGGCCATCGAGGCGCTGCGCATCGCCAACCAGAACCGGGGCCGCAAGCTCTATTCCTGGCACCTCTTTTCGCCGGACGGCAAGCCGGTCAGGGCCGGCAACGGCATGTCGGTGCCGGTCGAGGCGGCCATGACCGACATCTCCTGGTTTCCGAACCTCTTCATCTGTGCCGGCAACCACCCGACGCAGTACGGTACCAAGCGCACCCTCAACTGGCTGCGGCGCCTGGCGCGCCACGGCGCCGTGCTCGGCGCCTTCGATACCGGCGTCTTCGCGCTCGCCGCAGCCGGCCTCCTCGACGACTATAAGGTGACGCTGCATTGGGAAGCGCTTGCCATGTTCCGCGACCAGTATCCGCAGGTCGCCGTGAGCGAGCAGCTCTATGTCATCGACCGCGACCGCATCACCTGCGCCGGAGGCAATGCCGCCCTCGACCTCATGCTGCATCTGATCGCACGCCGCCATGGGCCGTCGCTCGCCCAGATCGTCGCCAATGGCTTCGTCGCCCAGCGCATGCGCCGCGAGGCCGAGCCCCAGCGCCTCTCAGCGCAGCAGCTCTCGGGCGACGCGCGCGCGCCGCTGACGCGGATCCTCCATGAGATGGAGGACAATCTGGAGACACCTCTCTCGGCCCGCCAGCTCGCCCAGCGCGCCGGCATTTCCGTGCGCGCGCTCGGGCGCATCCTGCGCGACCGGGTCGGTGAATCCCCCATGCGCTACTATCTCAAGGTGCGCCTTCAGGCGGCGCGGAACTCTCTCTTCTATAGCGACATCCCGATCCAGGGCATCGCCGCCTCCTGCGGCTTCTCCTGCCCGGAGGTCTTCTCGCGCAGCTTCCGTTCCCATTTCGGTGTCTCGCCGCGGGAGTTCCGTCAGCAATTCGCCCGGGAGCAGCTCCGCCGTTTCCGCCCGGAACTGGAACCCGAGCTGGGGCGTTAATTTTCGCCTTAAATTGCCGCAATTCGGTCGGTGGTCGGAACCAATTGATGGAGGTGGCGATTTATAGACATTGAGATGGCGCAACCCGGGCGCGCCTTCTCTCAACGACATCACACCAGCCATGGAGGGAGGCGAAATGTCCCGTCTCATTATCGTCTCCAACCGTGTTGCCTTGCCGCATGGCGAGGACAAGGCCGGCGGCCTCGGGGTTGCCCTGCAGGAAGCGCTGGCGGAAGGCGAGGGGCTCTGGTTCGGCTGGAGCGGCCAATGCGCCGAGGAAGACGCGTCACCCGTCCTCCATCGATACGGCCGTGCCACCTATGCCACCATCGATCTGCCGGAATCCGATCAGCGTGAGTTCTACAGCGGCTTCTCCAACGGCATGCTGTGGCCGCTCTTCCATTATTGCCCGGGCCGTTCCGCCTTCCAGCGCAAGTCCTTCCAGGGCTATCTCCGGGTCAACGAGACCTTCGCGCGCCACCTGGCGACGCTCATCCGGCCAGACGATCGCATCTGGGTCCACGACTATCACTTCATCCCGCTCGCGGCGGCACTGCGGCGCCTGGGTGTGCGGAACCGGATCGGCTTCTTCCTGCACACGCCCTTTCCGGCGCCGGAG
>DATBBO010000339.1:0-3168 GCA_036270995.1 Dongiaceae bacterium
GGCGCCAATGACATCCCAATGATCGAGGCCGCCGGGCTGGGCGTGGCCTATCGCGGCAAGCCCAAGGTCGCCATGGCCGCGCGCTTCCGGCTCGACCATGCGGATCTGACCGGCCTTCTCTACCTCCAGGGCTACCGGTCCGACGAGTTCCATGCGTGACGAAAGGAACAAATGACATGCCCGATGTGACGGTGGCCAAGCCGAAGCTGAAGCCTCTGCGCCCACATTTCTCCTCCGGCCCGACGGCGAAACGTCCGGGCTGGTCGGCGGCGGCGCTGGCCGCGGCTTGTCTCGGCCGTTCGCATCGCTCGAAGCAGGCCAGGGCGAAGCTCGCCGAAGCGCTGGAGCTCAGCCGCAAGATCCTGGGCCTGCCCGCCGATTATCGGATCGGCATCGTGCCGGGCTCCGATACCGGCGCCGTCGAGATGGCGCTCTGGTCGCTGCTGGGCGCGCGCGGCGTCGATGTGCTGGCCTGGGAAGCCTTCGGCAGGAGCTGGGCCTCGGATATCGCCCGGCAGCTGAAGCTCGCCGATCTCAGGACCCTCGAGGTGCCTTATGGCAAGCTGCCCGACCTGAAGGCGGTCGACTTCAGCCGCGATGTCGTCTTCACCTGGAACGGCACCACCTCCGGTGTGCGGGTGCCGGACGGCAATTGGATCCCCGCCGCGCATGACGGCCTCGCCATTTGCGACGCCACATCGGCGGTCTTTGCCATGGAGCTGCCCTGGGCCAAGCTCGATGTGGTCACCTGGTCCTGGCAGAAGGTGCTGGGTGGCGAAGGGGCACATGGGCTGATCGTGCTGAGCCCCCGGGCGGTGGCCCGCCTCGAATCCCACGAGCCCGCCTGGCCGCTGCCGAAGATCTTCCAGCTCACGAGCAAGGGCAAGCTGAATGAGGGACTCTTCCGCGGCGAGACTATCAACACCCCCTCCCTGCTCGTGGTCGAGGACGCGATCGACGCGCTGCGCTGGGCCGAGGGAATCGGCGGCCTGCCGGCGCTCATAGGGCGAACCATGGCCAATTTCGCCGTCATCGATCGCTGGGTCGGGGCGAGCAGCTGGGCCGCATTCCTGGCCGAGGAACCCGCGACGCGCTCGCCCACCTCGATCTGCCTCAAGATCATCGATGCGGATTTCCTCGCCCGCGACGCTGAAGGCCGCGCAGCCTTCGCCAAGGCCATCGCCGATCGCCTGGAGGCCGAGGGCATGGCCTTCGATATCGCACCCTATCGCGATGCGCCGCCGGGCCTGCGCATCTGGGGCGGCGCCACGGTGGAGACCTCGGATCTGGAGGCACTTCTGCCGTGGCTCGACTGGGCCTTCGCCGAAGCCCGCCGCGCCGGCTGACCACGAGACCTCCGGATCATGAGGACCCCATGCTTCGCGTTCTGATTTCCGATGAACTCAGCCCCCGGGCGGTGGAGATCTTCCGCTCCCGGGGCATCGAGACCGATCTGCGAGTCGGCCTTCCCGCCGCCGAGCTCGAATCCATCATCGCTGCCTATGACGGGCTCGCCATCCGCTCGGCCACCAAGGTCACCGCCAAGCTCATTGCGAAGGCCGACAAGCTGAGGGTCGTCGGCCGTGCCGGCATCGGCGTCGACAATGTCGATGTCCCCGCGGCGACCCAGCGCGGCATCGTGGTGATGAACACGCCCCATGGCAATTCCGTCACCACCGCCGAGCATGCCATCGCGCTCATGTTCGCGCTGGCCCGCCAGTTGCCCGCCGCCGATCACTCCACCCAGGCAGGGAAATGGGAGAAGTCGCGCTTCATGGGGGTCGAGCTTGCGGGCAAGACCCTCGGCGTCATCGGCTGCGGCAATATCGGCACCATCGTCGCCGACCGCGCCCATGGGCTGAAGATGAAGGTGATCGCCTATGATCCCTATCTCTCGGAGGACCGGGCCTGCGACATCAATGTCGAGAAGGTGGCGCTGGATGACCTCCTGGGGCGCGCTGATTTCATCACCCTGCACACGCCGCTGACCGAAGGCACCCGCCATATCATCGATGCCGCGGCCTTGGCCAAGACCAGGCCCGGGGTCCGAATCATCAACTGCGCCCGGGGCGAGCTGGTGGTCGAGGAGGATCTGAAGGCCGCCATCGAATCCGGCCATGTCGCGGGGGCCGCCCTCGACGTCTTCGCTGTCGAGCCCGCCCGCAGCAACGCCCTCTTCGGCATGGAGCAAGTGGTGGCGACCCCGCATCTCGGAGCCTCCACCGCCGAAGCGCAAGAGAAGGTGGCTATCCAGGTCGCCGAGCAGATGGCGGATTTCCTCCTCACCGGCGCGGTGACCAACGCACTCAACATGCCTTCGGTCAGCGCCGAGGAGGCGCCCAAGCTGAAACCCTATCTGGCGCTGGCCCACCAGCTCGGCAGCTTCGCCGGCCAGCTCACCCGCTCCGGCCTGAAATCCGTCACCATCGAATATGAAGGCCATGCGGCCGAGCTCAACACCCGGCCGCTGACCGCCATCGCGCTGGCGGGGTTGCTGGCCCCGCTGCTGGACAATGTCAACATGGTGAACGCGCCCGTGATCGCGCGGGAGCGCAACATCGAGGTGAGCGAGGTCAAGCACAGCCGCCCGGGGCATTTCCAGACGCTGATCCGCCTCACCGTCACCACCGAGCGCCAGTCGCGCGAGGTGGCGGGGACGCTCTTCGGCGGCAGCAAGCCGCGGCTGGTGGAGATCAAGGGCATCGCCATCGAGGCCGAGCTCGGCCGGCACATGCTCTATCTCACGAATCTCGACAAGCCGGGCTTCATCGGCCGGCTGGGGACGCTGCTGGGCGATGAGAAGATCAACATCGCCACCTTCCATCTCGGCCGCACCGCTCCCGGCGCCGACGCGATCTGCCTGATCGAAATCGACCAGCCGGTGGACGAGGCGCTGCTCGGGCGCATCCGCAGGTTGCCGGATGTCGTCCAGGCCTCGGCACTCTCGTTCTAGTCTAGTCTAGTCCACTCCCTCGCCCCCATCGGGGGGAGAGGGGAAAATGGGGGCAAGGCTCTTTTCGTTTTTGCCCCGGGCGTTGACCGGCATTCCATGCATCGGCAATAGTCGTCGCGCCGCGATCGGAAGCTCGGCTGGATCAGGGGAGGGCGTCATGGAGCCTGTACGCTGGGGCGTCATCAGCACCGCGAGGATCGGGGTCGCAAAGGTGC
>DATBBO010000340.1:0-3605 GCA_036270995.1 Dongiaceae bacterium
CCTTGGCCAGATAGGCCGCGGTGACCAAGCCGTTGTGGCCGGCCCCGATGACGACGACATCCGCAGCGCCGTCGCTCACCGGATCACCCGATGCTTGAAGTCTTTCAGGATCTCGCCGGCCGCATTGGCGCCGGGCGCGCCCATGACGCCGCCGCCGGGATGGGTGCCGGAGCCGCACATGTAGAAGCCGTCGAAGGGGCCGCGATACTGGCCATAGCCGGGGAAGGGGCGGTTGAAGAGCAGCTGGTCCAGGGTCAACTCGCCCTGGAAGATATTGCCCTCGGTCAAGCCCACCTCGTTCTCGATATCCCAGGGCGTGCGGGTCTGGACATGGAGCACCAGCTTGCGGAAGCCCGGCGCGTTCTCCTCGATGGTGTCCAGCACATCCTTTTCGAAGGCGGCCTTGCTCTCCGCGCTCCACGGGCCCTCGGCCAGCTTGTAGGGCGCGTATTGCACGAAGACCGACATGAAATGCTTGCCGGGCGGGGCCATGGTCGGATCGACCGTGGTGGGGATCACGATGTCGAGGAAGGGCCGCTTCGACCAGGCGCCATATTTGTAGTCGTCGAAGGCGTGCTCGATATAGTCGAAATCGCCGCCGATATCGACCGTGCCCCAGGCCGCTTCGGGCGGCAGACCGGCGAAGCGGGGCAGGCCGTCGAGGGCGATGTTGAGCTTGCCGGAGGAGCCGCGGATCTTGAAGTTGGTCGCATAGCGGTGGATGTCGGGGTCGACTGCATCCAACGCGCTCTTCTCGATCAGCTTCAGATAAGTGCGCTTGGGATCGAGGCCGGAGACGACCGCCTTGGCCCTGATCTCCTCGCCATCGGCGAGCGCCACGCCGACAGCCTTGCCGTTGCGGATGATGATCTTTTCCACCTCGGCGGAGGTGCGGATCTCCGCCCCCGCCTCCGTGGCGGCCGCGGCGATGGCCTTGCTGACGCTGCCCATGCCGCCGCGGGCGAAGCCCCAGGCGCCGATCTGGCCGTCCACCTCGCCCATATAGTGATGCAGCAGCACATAGGCGGTGCCGGGCGAATAGGGGCCAAGGGCCGTGCCGATGATGGAGGAGGCAGCAGCGAATCCCTTCCAGCGCGGATGCTCGAAATACTCGTCGAGGAAATCGCCGATGGACATGGTCCAGAAGCGGATGATCTCGTACATCTGCCGCTCTCCCATGCGGCTGAACTCGGCGGCGATCTTGAGGAAGCCGTCGAGATCACCGCGCCGTCCCCACGGATTGATCCGGTTCTGGGCGAAGGGGTTGAGCACCGTGGGATCGGGGGGTGTCACCATCAGCAGCGGCTTGATGAAGCGGCACTGGCGGCTGATCTCCGCCGCGTAGTGGTCATAGGCTTCGGCATCCTTGACCGAGTGGCGGCGCAGCGCCTCCCGGGTCCGGTCGTGATCGCGGTAGGTGACGACGCCTTCGCCCGCCGGGTTCGGCTGGCTGTTGATCTCGTAGGGGACGACCTGCAGCCCGTGGCGCGGCAGATCGAGGAAGCGGAAGATCTCGGGCCGGAGCAGGCTGCAGACATAGGAGCAGGTGGAATAGGTGAAGCCGGGGTGCATCTCCTCCGACATCGCCGCCCCGCCGGCCTTGCGGTAGCGCTCCAGCACCAGCACCTTCAGCTTGTTGCGGCCCTCCTTCTCGCCGCCCATGGCGAGATAGGCGGCGGCCGTAAGGCCATTATGCCCGCCGCCGACGATGATGACGTCATAGGCCTCAGCCATGTCCCATGACTCCTGAACGATCATTCAAAACTTGAATATATATTCAATTTATAGCCGACTCCGGGGACGATGTACAGAGCCGCGCCATGAGGGTCAAAAGAGGGCAGTGCCCTCACTCTTATGCCGCCCGATGGCGCGCTCGGGCGGCTCGTCGTGAAGCCCGTTTGCCGCGGGGCTCGCCTATCGATATGACGCGCGCAAAGAAAAAGGGGCGGCCCGGAGGGGCCGCCCCTTTCAGGCGGAAGCTGTGGGACGGGCTTCCTAGCTCGAGATGCCCGCCATCAGCGGCGCGCTCTTGACTCGGTGCTCGCGGCCGAGCTCGTCGAGCGTGAGGTCGACGGCCTGCTCGAAGACATCCAGCGTCTCGGCGAGGCAATCCGCGTCATGGGCGGTGGAGATGAACCAGGGCTCGCGGCTGTCGGGCTCGCACATCACCCCACGCTCGATCAGCTTGCCGGCCAGATGGTCGTAGAAGGTGTAGTCGCTGGTCTTCCAGTCCCGGTAGTTGTCCGGCGGCGTCTCGCGGAAGAAGAGGCCGCTCATGCTGTAGTGGCCGGTGAAGCTGTGGGGCACGCCCCGGGCGGAGAGGATCTTGCCGATCCCCTGCTGCATCGCCTTGCCATAGGCCGCGACATCTTCCAGCGCCGGCGTATCGCGCAGGATCGAGAGGGTCTTTTCTGCCGCCGCCAGGCTCATGGCCTGGGCGGTATAGGTGCCGCCATGGGCGACGCCCCGGCCGTAGTGGCGCATCAGATCCTCGCGGCCGCCGATGCAGGCGATGGGATAGCCATTGGCCACCGCCTTCGCCATGGTGCAGATATCGGCCTTCACGCCATAGAGCTCCTGCGCCCCGCCCTTGGCGACGCGGAAGCCCGTCTTCACCTCGTCGACCACCATCAGCACGTCGTATTTGGTGCAGAGCTCGCGCACCGCCCTGATGAACTCGGGCTTCGAGGGAATGCCGCAGCAATTGCCCAGGATCGGCTCGATCAGCACGGCGGCGATGGTCGAGCCGTGCTTCTTCAGCACTTCCTCGAGGCGGTTGGCGTCGTTATAGGGCACCTGCCAGAAGAGCTGGCGCACCAGCTGGGGAATGCCCTTGCCATAGCTCACCAGCTCGGGGCCCTTCACCGGATCGGTCATGTTGGCCATGTCGGCGGTCCACATGGTCGCGTCGAACAGGCCGTGATAGCTGCCCTCGAAGGTGACGTAATTGTCCCGGCCGGTGGCGCCGCGGGCCAGGCGGAGCGCCGCCATCACCGCCTCGGTCCCGGAATTGGAGAAGCGCACCAGCTCGGCCGCCGGCACCATCCCGCGGATCATGTCGGCGACGACAACTTCCTTTTCCGTGCCGAGCGCGAAGACCGTGCCGACCTCCTGGCCCTCGCGGGCGGCGGCGTCGACCTCCGGATGGCAGTGGCCCAGGATCGCCGGGCCGTAGCCCAGGCGATAGTCGATGTAGCAATTATCGTCGAAGTCCCAGAGACGAGCGCCCCTACCGCGCTTGACATAGACGGTTTTGCCCTCGCCCCAGTAGCGGAAGTTGGAGCTGACCCCCAAAGGCATGGACTTGACCGCTCTCTGGAAGTGGGCCGTTGACTTGTCGAGCTTGTAGGCCGGTTTGAGCCGCCGGGTCGGGGCGTTCATGATCCTCTCCGATCCGACCGGCCCCGCGCGTCACCCCCATGGCATCGCCGAGCGCCGGTCATTACATAAGAGCCACTGCTTGAATGACTGTATAGGTTTTCTACCCCTTTTTATAAAAAATGTCTATATGTCTGAACGACTGTTTAATTTCGCACCTGCAAAAATATGATACTTTGGAAGGGCTTCGGACGACGGGTGGATGCAGGCCATGAACGAGAATCAGG
>DATBBO010000341.1:0-2432 GCA_036270995.1 Dongiaceae bacterium
GAGGCCGCCTGGCAGACCGTGGCCCCGAGCGCGGTTCCGGAGCGCGAGGGCTATCCCGTGCCCCGCGAGCTCACTTTGCCGGAGATCGAGGAGCTGATCGCGGCCTTCGCCCAGGCCGCGCGCCGGGCGCTCTCCGTCGGCTTCGAGATCGTCGAGATCCATGGCGCCCATGGCTATCTCACCCATTCCTTCTTCTCGCCCCACTCGAACAAGCGCAGCGACGACTTCGGCGGCAGCCTGGAGAAACGCATGCGCTTCCCGCTGCGTGTGGCTGAGGCCGTGCGCGCGGTCTGGCCGGCGGAGAAGCCGGTCTTCTACCGCGCCTCGGTCACCGACAATATCGAAGGCGGCTTGCCGGTAGAGGACAGCGTCGCTTTGGCCAAGGAATTGAAGGCGCGCGGGATCGATGTGATTGATTGCTCCGCCGGTGGCATGACGGGCTCGGTCTCGCTCGGCACCAGCAAGATCCGCCCGGGCTATCAGGTCGATCTCGCCGCGGCGGTGCGAAACGGCGCCCAGATTCCCACCATGGCGGTGGGCGCCATCATCGAGCCGCGGCAGGCCGAAGCCATATTGGTGGATGGCGACGCCGATCTCGTCGCCCTCGGCCGCCAGATGATCGCCGAGCCGCATTGGGTCTACCGCGCCGCCCAGGAGCTCGGCCTCGCCAATCCCGCCGCCGTGTTGCCGCGCAATTATGCCTTCTATCTGGAGCGCCGGGCCGCGGTCCTGGAACGGTGATCCTGCTCGTCATTCCCGGAAGGGAAGAGTCCGGCGCCCCAAGGCTCGTCGCTTGCCTGCGTTCGCGCCATGAGACATCTCGTTGATTGCCGCCGCTACCTTCTTCCCCCTCCCCCTGCGGGCCGCAAGGCCGGCGCATTGACGGGGGAGGGCCGGGGCTATGGCATGGACACATTTCCGAGCCTCATGCCATGGGCAATGTCGTGGAAGCGTTGCAGGCCCCTATGCATTGTGATGGGTCCTGGGGGTTTGCCGTTGTTGGCACCGTTCCAGGAGCCGAGGCGGGCAATGATCCAGGCGGCCCATGGCAGGGATTTGGGTTGGAAGGGGTTTCGAAGCCGTGTGGTCCTGCCGTCGACGGTGGGTGCGATGACTTCCAGGGCCTGGATATCGTCGCCGGCGAAGGCGGCTGTCGCGGGTCTGTTGTCGGCGCCGTCGCGCGCCTGGACGAGTTGCATGCACAGGACGGCGGCGCGCAGGGCGATGAGGGCGAGCTTATGCAAGGGCTCCGGCGTCTCGATCTGGCTGTCTTCGATGCCGAGGCCCTGGCTCTTCATGGTTCGGAAGAGCTGCTCGACCTGCCAGCGGCAGCGATAGTCGGCAATGGCTTGGTGAGCTTGTGCCAAGCTCTCGATGGGAGCACTGGACAGCAGGCGCCAATGCACCGCCTCGATCCCGACCGGCGGGTCGATTTCGCGCACGTCGAGGGCGTGAAGAGTGAGGCTGGGGGGCAGATGGTGATCGGTGCTGTGGCGGGGTCGGCGCAGGCTCACAGGGGCATAGCGCAGGGCCATGGTGGCGCGCCGGGCGGCTCGGCCGGGAATAGCAGGCAAGTCCAGGGTGACGTGCTGGGCGACCGGCAAGCTGTCGAGGTAAGCGTAGAAATGGCCGTCATCGGCCAACCCGCGATCGGTCTGAGCCCGGACCAGCAGTTCGACCTCCGCAGGCCGAGAGGCGAACGCGGCATAGATATCGCCCTCGCGGTCGGCAATCACAGTGACGGAGGTGGCCCCTGCCGCACGCAAGCCCGCCGCAGCCTGGGCGCCGTCCAGCCAACGCTGGGACATCTTATCGGCCGTCTTGCGGGTGCGGCCATCGCATGGCGCCGGCTCATGGTTCGCCCAGAGCTGCACATCGGCCAGCCCCAGGACGACGCCCGTATCCCCATCGACCGCCAGCACCGGATGGATGAAGAAGGCCGGATCGGTTCCATTGCCGCCGCGCCCGAAGCCCGCCTTGCGGCGTTTCTGGCGCGAGAAGTTGATCTCGCTGGTGTCCTGGATTGCCAGCACCCGCCGGCCGGCGACCTGGGCCAGCAGATGGCTCCGCGCCGCCCCGATCAGCGCCCGCTCGCTCACGCGCTCGTTGTGCAGAAAGCGCCAAAAGGCCTTCTCGTCGGCTTCCCCTCCGCCCAAGCGCTTGATCGTAACCGTTCGGCGCAGCACCAAGCGATCAAGCAGCTGCTGCCCCTTTTTCGCAGCCGCTCGTCCCCAAAAGCCCCGACATCTTCTTGCACTACCATTGCGGCCTCCTACCACCAGACCGCGGTAAAGCGAATCACGCATTTGCCGCCCTCACCAGCGACATCAGGACCACCGAGTCAATATGACGCATCCAGACCCACCCAAAGATGTGTCCATGCGATAGGGGCTGGGGTGGGGGGTAGATCCGCGTCCGCGGATCACCATGAG
>DATBBO010000342.1:0-1922 GCA_036270995.1 Dongiaceae bacterium
CTGCACCGCTTCGTCACTTTGCTCAACGCGCAGCGCGTGCTGCGTGGCCGGACGTTCGAGCGCCGGCGGATGAGCCTCAATCAACTGATCCGGCGCGCAAGCAAGGCATGGCATGGCGTAAAGCTCGGGCAGCCGGATTGGAGCCGTGATTCCCACAGCCTAGCCTTCGAGGCGAGTGGCCCGATGGGTCTCCACATCTACGCGATCCTGAATGCATATTGGGAGCCCCTGGAGTTCGAGCTGCCCCCGGTCGGCGCGGACGGCGCAGGGCCCTGGCACAGATGGATCGATACCTCCCTCGATTCCCCGCAGGATATACTGCCCGTGGCGGTGGCACCCGGACTATCCGACCATAGCTATCGGGCCGGCGGACGATCCGTCGTTATCCTGTTCCGGGACACCGCGAAAAGGATGAGAAGGAGCTAGTCTACCGCTCCTGTCCGATCCCCCCACGAAGCGCGCCGGCGGCTGTCGTGCCCCAGAGCACCTCATGCCCCGCAGGCAGCGCCCGGCTGTTGGGCATGGAGAGCCAGAGCCGATAGAGCAGGCGCTGCTCGCGCTCGCCGGCGCCGTCGGTGAAGGCCGTGCGGGCGTGATAGACGACATGGTTGTTCAGGAACTGCATGTCGCCCGGCTCCAGCGTCATGTCGAAGGCAAGCTCTTCCGCCAAGGCCATCAGGAGGTCGAGAGCCTCATGCTGGGTCGCGCTCAGCTTCCGCCCGCCGGCCACCAGCTCTGCCGCTTCGATATAGGTGAGCGAGAAATGGCTGGTGAACTTGCCGTCGCGGAGCCCGAACACCGGCAGGTCATAGGTTGCTTCGGGGCTCGACGCCTCCTCGCCGAAGCGGCTGCGCGGGACGTCCTGAAAAAGGAGCTCGAGGAGGTCGGGCCGCCGCCGCAGCATCTCGTTATGGATGGCCACGGAGCTGCAGAGCCGGCTGACTCCGCCGGAGGTTGCCTGCTGCACGCAAAGCAGGCCCACGACATCGGTGCGGTCCGTATGAAACCGCAAGCGCCCGTTGGTCAGTGTGCGGGCATAAGAGGAAAGAAACGGCTTGTCGCTGCCGGCACCGATCGCCACCTGGCCATAGCGCTGCCCCGCCTCACTACCCTCATCGCGGATCTCGCGCATGAGCTCCCCACGCCGGTTCTGGAAGACGGGCCGACCAAGGTGGCAGCCTATCCCGAACCAGATCCGGCGCAGCGCCTCGGATGAATAGCGTTCGACGGGCAGGCCGCGAAGCTTCACCATGCCCGAGCCTTCCTCCAGCTCCTCGGCGATCTCGGCGAAGCGGCCCTTCATGCCCGGCAGCGGAAAGTCCTCGGCCATCACCTCTCGCCAGGCAAGATCCCGACTCACCACGGTGCGCAAGGCGTTGTCGATCTCTTCGATCTCCGCGGGCGTCAGGTCACGCTGCCAGCGCGGATTCTCGATCATCTCGCGACCCTGCCAGGCGCAGGGATCGTTCAAGGGCTGCCGCATATGCCACTCCTTCGCACAACGCACATGCCATCGTTCCCGCGAAAGCGGGAATCCAGGCCCCGAGACTCACCGGTTGCCCTGGATGCCCGCTTCCGCGGGCGTGACGGAAGAGAAAGGACGTCACAGGATACGCCCGCCTCTAGGCCGTGGCGAGATGGCAGGCGGTGATATGACCCGCCGCGAGCTCGCGCAGCTCCGGGCGCTCGATCCGGCACCGGTCGATGGCGATGGGGCAGCGGGGATGGAAGGGGCAGCCGCTGGGAATGGCCAGCGGACTCGGCAGCTCACCCCGCACGGCATCGACCACCGAGCGCCGGGCCGGATCGAGTTCGGGCGCGGCCTTGAGCAAAGCCGCAGTATAGGGGTGAGAGGGCGCGGTGAAGAGGCGCTCCGTCTCCGCCAGCTCGACGATGGCGCCCAGATACATGACTGCGACCCG
>DATBBO010000343.1:0-2816 GCA_036270995.1 Dongiaceae bacterium
GACGGAAGAGAGCCTGGAGCGCGCGCGCCGCATCGCCGAGGGCTGGGGCGATCCCGACGCAGCCCCGTCGGGCAAGGTCGTGGCCCTGCCACGGCGAAAGCAGCGGCCGTGATGCATATTGCCGCGACGCAGCTCTACGCCGTGCTCATCGAGCCCTTCGCCGCCTATGGCTTCATGCGCCGGGCGCTGGTCGCCTGCCTGGCGCTGTCGCTGGGCTGCGGACCCATGGGCGTCTTCCTGGTGCTGCGCCGGATGAGCCTGATGGGCGATGCCATGTCCCATGCGATCCTGCCCGGGGCGGCCATCGGCTTCCTTGCGGCCGGCCTCTCTCTCTGGGCCATGAGCGCCGGCGGGCTCGTGGTCGGGCTGGCGGTTGCGCTGCTGGCGGGCCTCGTCTCCCGCGCCACGACAATCCGCGAGGATGCGAGCCTGGCGGGCTTCTATCTCATCAGCCTGGCGCTGGGCGTGCTCCTCGTTTCCCTCAAGGGCTCCAGCATCGACCTCCTGCATGTGCTCTTCGGCACCATCCTCGGCGTCGGCAATGCGAGCCTGCTGCTGGTCGCAGGCATCGCGACGGTGAGCCTGATCGTTCTGGCGCTCATCTACCGGCCGCTGATCGCGGAATGCTTCGACCCGATCTTCCTGCGGGCACTGGGCGCGGCCGGCTCGCGCTATCACATCCTGTTCCTGGCCCTGGTGGTGCTGAACCTAGTGGCGGGCTTTCAGGCGCTCGGCACCCTCATGGCTGTGGGGTTGATGATGCTGCCGGCGGCAGCGGCCCGCTTCTGGGTGGCGCAGGTCTGGAGCCTGTTCCTCGTCGCGGCAAGCATCGCCTTCGCCTCGGGCTATGTGGGCCTGCTGCTCTCCTATCACCTGAACCTTCCCTCGGGGCCTGCCATCATCCTGGTCGCCGGCGTCGCCTATATCGGTTCGATCCTGCTCGGCGCACGGGACGGGCTGGTCAAACGCTACTTCCCCGCGCCCCATCACCATGAGATTTCGGATGGTATCCGATGAAACGCATCTTGCTCGCCGCCCTGCTGCTCCTCCCCGCGCTTCCCGCGGAGGCCGAGACCCTCGATGTCGTCGCGAGCTTCAGCGTGCTGGGCGAGATCGTGCAGGAAGTCGCCGGCGACAGGGCCGTGGTCCACACTTTGGTCGGGCCGGACGGCGATGCCCATAGCTTCGAGCCGACGCCGAATGACGCCAAGACCCTGGGCAGTGCCGATCTCGTCATCGTCAACGGCCTTGGCCTCGAGAAATGGATGGAGCGGCTGATCGAGGCGTCAGGGTACAAGGGCATCGTCGCCGTCGCGAGCCGTGGCGTGCACCCTCGCCTGATGGAGGAGGAAGGCACAAGCGCGACGGATCCTCATGCCTGGCAGGATCTCGCGAATGGCAGGCTCTATGTGCGCAACGTCGCAGACGCTCTCGCCACCGCCGATCCCGCCGATGCAGCCTATTTCAACGCCCGCGCGAAGAGCTATGACGCTACCCTTTCCGCCCTCGACGCGTGGGTGCGCGCGGAGATCGCCCAGGTGCCCGCGGCCAAGCGCCGGGTGATCACAACCCATGACGCCTTCGGCTATTTCGGCGCTGCCTATGGCGTCACCTTCCTGGCGCCCGAGGGCATCAGCACCGATGCGGAGCCCACCGCCGGCGGCCTCGCCAAGCTCATCGACCAGGTCCGGCGCGAGAAGATCAAGGCCTTGTTCCTGGAGAACATCACCAGCCCGCAATTGATGCAGACCATCGCCCAGGAGACCGGCGTGCCGCTGGGCGGCTCGCTCTTCTCCGATGCCCTCTCGCCGCCCGACGGGCCGGCACCGACCTATGTCGACATGTTCAAGAACAACCTGCCCAAGCTGGTCGACGGGATGGAGAAGAACTGAGGCAGGATTATGCCTGCCGGCAATAATCTTCCATCGGCCAACAACTTCGGCTCTTCCCACCTTGGGGCTATCGCCTGCCGCACTAGGCGTCGGGGTCCGAGCCGGTCGAGCGGTGAGAAGTAAACTATTTTTCACCTTGGAATATTTCGTCTTGCGGCAGGATCTCTTTTCTATCGGTCTATTGTGATGCGCCGGAAGGCGCTCTCAACTAGGATTGGCCACAAACCGAAGCCAGAGACACCATTTCCGTGACAGGCTTACGCCGACACAGCCCGTTTCCCGCCCGAAGGCCGCTCGCAGCGCGCCTCTGGCAGGGGGCAGGACGTCTCGGCGTAGCTCTGGCGCTGGCCGTCCAGATTCTCCTGCCCTTCCTGGCGATGCCCCAGCCGGCAAGCGCGCAGGACGCGCCGATGCCGGCCCAGTCCACCACGGTCTGGGGAAACGACGCCCTCTGCGAGCCCGGGATGGCGATGCCCCATCCCGGCAAGCAGAGCCCCATGGTCCACCATCAATGCCCGGTCTGCTGGGCCCTGCAGCAGACCGCGAGCCTGCTGCCGCCCCGCGCACCGCCGGCGCCGGCGCCCCTCGTCACCGCCTGGGTCACGGCCCCGGCGAGCGAACGCGACGGCTTCCGTCCCCTCGTCCTCTCTCCCGCCCAGCCTCGCGGCCCACCCTTTCGTCTGAATCACGCCTCAAATTGATCGCCGCGCCGGCCTCCCGGGTCTGCGCGCGCTCCTGCATTCAGATGAAGGACCACGCTGATGAAATTATTCCTATCCGCCACGAGCCTCGCGGCCATGCTTCTCGCCGCCGCGCCGGCTTTCGCCCATGTCGAGCTCGAGACCGACAAGGCGCCCGCCAATTCCAGCTTCAAGCTGGTCTTCATGGTGCCGCATGGCTGCGCCGGCTCGGCCACCGTGGGCC
>DATBBO010000344.1:0-2084 GCA_036270995.1 Dongiaceae bacterium
TATCGACGGTCAGGAGGGCATCGAGTCCGAATGCGTGATCTGGGCGGCCGGGGTGGCGGCGTCGCCGGCCGCTAAATGGCTGGGCGCCGAGAAGGACCGTGCCGGACGGGTGAAGGTCAATCCGGATTTGACCTTGCCGGACCACCCCGAGATCTTCGTCATCGGCGATACGGCCCTTGTCATGGGGGAGAAGGGCACGCCGGTGCCTGGCGTGGCGCCGGCCGCCAAGCAGCAGGGCGCCTTCGTCGCCGAAGCACTCCGCCGCCGGGTGAAGGGCAGCGCGGCCGGGCCGGCCTTCCGCTATCGAAATTTCGGATCGCTGGCCACCATCGGCCGGGCATCGGCGGTCGCCGATTTCGGCTGGATCCGGATGAATGGCTATCTCGCCTGGCTACTCTGGGGCATGATCCACGTCTTCTTTCTGGTCGGCTCTCGAAACCGGCTCGCCGTCCTTACGGAGTGGCTCTGGGCCTATGTCAGCTTCCGTCGTGGCGCCCGACTCATCACCGGCTCCAATAGCTGAGGCGGCCCTCGGCATCACCACCGACGTTCCCGATCGGGAGGCGGAGGGCGCAGGGCCTATGCGGGCCCCGCGCCGGCGCGTGGCGCTGCGCACGGCGCTGACCCTCTTCGTGCTGCTGAGCGTGGTCAGCACCGCGCTTCTGATCCATCTCTCCTGGTCCTTCACCGCGCATAAGAACGTCGTCGATGTGGCCGGACAGCTGAACGGCCAGATCGCCGATTCCATCGGCGGCAAGCTGGGCGACATTCAGCGCAACGCCCAGGCGACCCATGAGGCCGTGCGCTCGATCTTCATCCAGGGCGCGATCACGCCGCAAGACGAAGGCAAGCGCGAGTTCATCTTCCTTGCCTTGCTGCAGGCCCAGCCGGAACTTTCCTGGATCGCCTTCGGCTGGCCGACCGGCGAATTCTTCGGCGCCGAGAAGGTGAGCGAGGATCTGGTGCAGATGGTGGAGGTCGTATGGAATCCGCTGCTGCACCAAGCCAAGCGGCGCACCGACCGCTATCAGCCCGAGCCCGGGGAGCCCCGGTTCATCGATCGCAGCTTCGATCCAAGCACCTACAATGTGCAGGATCAGAAGTGGTATCGCGAGGCGATGCATTCCGACAGTACGGTCTGGACCCAGACGACGGGGTTTCCGGGCCGGCAGCAGCCGGGCATCAACTTCTCCGGCAAGCTTTTCCTCTATGGCCGCTTCATCGGCGTGATCGACGTCACCATCGAGCTCGGCCGGCTGTCACGCTTCCTGGCCGGGCTCCATGTCGGCCAGACAGGCACCGTCGCCATCATCGATAGCGCCGGCAACATCATCGCCTCTCCCGATCCCGCTCAGCGCGAGGCGGAGGAGGCGGGCAAGATGCGCCGCCTCGATGCCGTGGATCCCAAGCAGAGTCCGCTGCTGGCGGTGGCGGCCGGGGCGCTGGCCGCCAATGGGGCGCTGCTCTCGGCCCATAAATCCACGACGCCGGTGCCGCTGCCGCCCTATCGCGCCGCCGACGGCGCCGTCTATTTCGTGACCTTCTCGCCCGTGGACTTCCCCCTCGGCTGGAAGATCGTGACCGTGATCCCCGAGAAGGATTTCCTCGCCAATATCGATCGCAACACAGAGCGGCTCCTCTGGCTTCTCGCCGCCTTCACCGTGGCGATGATCCTGGCGGCCATATTGCTGGCCGACTGGCTGCTCGGCCGGCCGCTGATCCGCATCGCGCGCGAGCTGCGCCATATCGAGGGCTTCCGCCTCGACCGCATCAGCCGGGTCGCCTCGCCCTTGCGCGAGCTCGACGATCTCTCCGCGGCGATGATGCAGATGGCCCAGGGCCTGACCTCCTTCCAGAAATATCTGCCCACGGAGCTGGTGCGCACCCTGGTCTCCCAGGGCATCGAGGCCAAGCCCGGGGGCCATCAGCAGAGCCTGACGGTGCTCTTCGCCGACCTGGCCGGCTTCACCTCGCTGTCCGAGCGGCTGGGGGCGGATGTCGTCCCGTTGCTGACCCGCTATCTCAGCGGGGCCTCGGATGCGATCGCGCGCGAAAGCGGCACCATCGACAAGTTCATCGGCGAT
>DATBBO010000345.1:0-3938 GCA_036270995.1 Dongiaceae bacterium
CCCCATCGAGCGGCTGCATGCCGCACTGCTGACGCTCTCCCACGATCGCGACAGCTTCCCGCGCACCCGCAAGCTGCTCCAGTCTGGCAAGACGCGCATCGCCCAAAAGCTGGGCGAGGAGGCAATCGAGGTCGCGCTGGAAACGGTGAAGGGCGACCGGGCGGCTGTCGTCCTCGAAAGCGCCGATCTCCTCTACCATCTCGTTGTGCTCTGGACCCTCATGGGCATCTGGCCAGCGGAGGTCTGGGAGGAGATGGACCGGCGGGAGAAGAGCCTGGGCCTCGCAGAAAAGCTGCCCAAGCCGGCCGCAGATACCGAGTTTGCCGGGTAGGCTTGCGGCGCTCCGCGGCATCGTAGATAGATTGCCGCCATGCGTCTGCTGCTCGTGGAGGACAACGACAGGCTGGCCCAGCTTGTGGTCAAGGGGCTGAGCGAGGCTGGCTTCACCGTCGACCGGGTCGCGCGGCTGGACGAGGCTGGGGCCGCGCTCGCCGCTGGCAAGTTCGACATCGTCGTCCTCGATCTCAGCCTGCCCGATGGGGATGGCGGCGAATGGCTGAGGAAGCGCCGCGCGGCGGGCGACAAGCTGCCTTTCCTCATGCTCACGGCCCGGGCCAGCACCGGCGACAAGGTCAAGGGGCTCAACAGCGGGGCGGACGATTATCTCGCCAAGCCCTTCGAGATGGCGGAGCTCGTCGCCAGGCTGAAGGCGCTCTTGCGCCGGCCGGGCGGCGTGCTGGGCCTCACCCTGGAGCTGGGCAGGCTCAGCTTCGACACGGTTCACCGCGAGGTCGGGGTCGCCGGCCGCCGGCTCAGCCTTTCCGCCAGCGAGTTGACCCTGCTCGAGCTGCTGCTGCGCCGCGCCGGCCGGGTTGTTCCTCGCCGCCTCCTGGAGGAAGGGCTCTACGGCTTCGACGACGATGTCGGGCCGAATTCGCTAGAGGCGCATGTCTCCCGGTTGCGCAAGAAGCTCGAGGCGGCCGCGGCCGGGGTGCAGATCCATACGTTGCGCGGCGTCGGCTATCTGGCGGCCGAACGCAGCGAATGAGCCCTTCGCACCCGTTCCGCTCGCTTCAGTTCCGCCTGGCCTGGCGGCTGGCCCTGGTCGTCTTGGCCATCGTCCTCGCCACCTCCTTTGCCATTCTGCTCCATCGGCGCAGCGGCACGACCGACATTCCGCGCGAGGAGCTGATAGAGGCCATCGACCAGGTGACGGCCGGACTCTCCCAGGGCGCCAACGGCAAGCCGCAGCTCAGGCTCCCGGCCAATCCCGAATACAACTATGCGGTCGCTGGGGCCGACGGACGCGCCCTCTTCGCCTCCGCCCGCCCGCCGGGAGAAGCGCCCCCGGGCTGGTCCGCGGGCTTCCTCAGCGAACGCAGCCAGGCCGTCGCCTTCCGCCGGCTCGACAGCGCGATCGGCCGGGTGGAGATCCGCGTCGGCATCGACAACCGGCGGGATTGGGTGAGCGTGCTAGGCCGGGAGCTCGACGAGGAGCTGCTGCCCGTGCTGCTGCCGACCCTTCTCGCCGCGCTCGTCATCGGCGCGCTGACCTTGCGCGACGGGCTCAGGCCGCTCCAGCGCCTCGCAAGCGTGGCGGCCGGGATCACACCGGCCGAGAGCGAGCGCCGCCTGCCCCTGGATGACCTGCCGCGCGAGCTGGCGCCGCTGGTCCACGCGATCAATGCCGCCCTCGACCGACTCGACGAGGGATTCCGCGCCCAACGCGACTTCACCGCCGACGCGGCGCACCAGCTCCGCACGCCGCTGGCGATCCTGTCCGCCCATCTCGACACCCTGGACGATCGCACGGTCGCGGCCTCGCTGCGCGAGGATGTCGCTCGCATGAGCCGGCTGGTGGAGCAGCTGCTGCAGGTCGCCGAGCTGGAGGCCCTGACCCTGAAGCCGCAGGAGCGCACGGATCTCTCGGCATTGGCCGTCGAGGTCGCTGAGGCACTGGCGCCCATGGCACTGGCGCGCCGGCGGGATATCGCCGTGACCGGCGCCGAGGTATCGGTCACCGTCCACGGCAATCACGATTCTTTGCACCAGGCGCTGCGCAATCTGGTGGAGAACGCCCTGCACCACACAAGCGAAGGAACGACAGTCGACATCGCCGTGCAATCCGAGCCGCCGTCGATTTCGGTCAGCGACCAGGGGCCGGGAATCCCGGCGGCCGACCGGAAGAATCTCTTCCAGCGCTTCTGGCGGGCGGAGAGGTCGAGCGGACGAGGCGCCGGGCTTGGCCTCGCGATCGTGCAGCGCATCACCGCCGCTCATGCGGCACGGATCGAGATCGACGATGCCCCCGGCGGCGGGGCGAGGTTCACGATCCGCTTCGCCCGTTGACGCGGGCGGTCGATCGCCCCGCTCATTGCTCAATGAACGCTTGTCATTCGGCCCGTCAGTTTGATGTCAGGCAGGCCGGGCAGTCTCCCACGCGACCTTAACCACCCGTGGAGATTGAACCATGCGTAGACTGACCATTGCCGCCGCCGCGGCTTGTGCCGTTACCCTCCTCTCTCAGGCGGCCCTCGCCGAGGAATCCTGCTCCGGTTCCGGAACGCCGCTGACGGCATCGGCGATCGAGGCGAAGCTGAAAGCCGCGGGCTTTACGCAGATCCGCGATATTCGCAGCCATGGTGGCTGCTACGAGGCCAAGGGCCTGGACAGCACCGGCAAGCGCTTCGAGCTCGAGGTCAACGCCTATACCGGCGAGATCAACAACAAGGAGTAGGCGCCATGACGGCCGCGCGCGAGCACTTCGATCAGGATTTGGCCGCCGGGTCGATCAAAATATGGGACCCGGTCGTCCGCGTCTTTCACTGGGGGTTCGCAGCGGCCGTCTTCATCGCGCTGATGTCCGATGAGGATCGCGCCTTGCACGAGGCCGCCGGCTATGCGGCGCTGGCGCTGATCCTGGGTCGGATTCTCTGGGGCTTCATCGGCCCCCGCCACGCCCGGTTTTCGAGCTTCGTGCGCCCGCCGGGCGCGGTGCTGGCTTATCTCAAGGACGCCGCGGGACTGCGCGCCCGGCGCTATCTCGGCCATAATCCTGCCGGGGGCTCGATGATCCTGCTGCTGCTGGCAATAGTGGCAACAGCCGGGATCAGCGGCTGGCTCTCGGAGACAGATCGCTTCTTCGGCGTCGCCTGGGTCGAGGACCTGCATCGGGCCTCAGCCAATGCGCTGATCGCCCTGATCGCCTTCCACGTCGGTGGCGTCGTCTTCTCCAGCGTCATGCATGGCGAGAACCTGGTGCGAGCGATGATCACCGGACGCAAGGCGCTCGCCCCGGCCGCCGAGGACGAGCGCCCGCCGATCCGCTAGTCTGGCTCGCTCGGCGATCGATCGCTGCGTCAGCTGGGCCTGTCGAAGCTGCCTGGGCTTTGGGCCGTCGCCCGCCAGGCAGGCCCGCGTTCCTTCGTCGCCTCGGAGAGCGCGCGGCGCACGCCGGCGGTGTCGAGATCCGCCGTATAGACCGGGCTCCCCGGCTGCTGGCGCCAGGACTCGTCCAGACCGCCGGCATCGATGGCATCGAAGCCGAGTTCGTCGACCAGCCGGAGCACCACTTCCTTGGCCGCGGCATCGTCACCAGCAACCGGGAGCGCGATTCGCCCCTTGGCGGCCGACGGCTTGCCGAGCTTCAGGAGATGCTCGGCATAGATATTGTTGAAGGCCTTGATCACCGGTCGGCCGAGCTGCTTCTCGACCCACCGGCTTTCGGTCAGGCCATCCTCGATTCCGTCGATGCGGCCGTCGCGCTGGCGCGGGTAATAGTTTCCGGTATCGACCACCACGACCTCGGGGGCCACGCCGTCGAAGAGGTTCCGGGGCAGTTGCGGAATGTTCTTCTCTGGAATGGTCACGACCACGAGCTCCCCGCTCCGGGCGGCTTCCTCGACCGAGACCGCCTTGGCACCGGTCTCCGCCGCAAG
>DATBBO010000346.1:0-3782 GCA_036270995.1 Dongiaceae bacterium
ACTTCGCCATGAACGACAATTCCTTCAACACGAACTTCGGCCCCTCGACGCCGGGTGCCATCAATCTCGTCTCCGGCAACACCCATGGCGCCACGCCGCCGGATGCGAAAGCCTATGGCGACGACGTCACCGTGCAGGGCACGATGATCGGCGATCCCGACCCGCAATTCGACGACTGTTCGAATCCCAAATCGGGCCTGGTCGCCATGTCGGGGCGCAATATCGGCGACCTTCTCAATGACAGGGGCATCACCTGGGGCTGGTTCCAGGGCGGCTTCAAGCCCACGGGCAGCACGGGCGGCAAAGCGGTCTGCAAGGCCACTTCGGTGAACCTCCTCGGCAAGACCGTCACCGACTACAGCCCCCATCACGAGCCCTTCGAGTACTACCAGCAGACGGCCAACCCGCATCATCTGCCGCCGACTTCCACGGCGATGATCGGCAAGACCGACCAGGCGAATCACCAATACGACCTCAGCAATTTCTATGACGCTCTCGCCCAGGGCTATCTGCCGGCGGTCACCTTCCTCAAGGCGAAGAAGTATCAGGACGGCCATGCGGGCTTCGGCTATTCGAACCCCATCGACGAGCAGTCCTATCTCGTCACGGTGGTCAACGCCGTCGCGGCCTCGCCCTATTGGGGCGATACGGCGATCATCATCGCCTATGACGATTCCGACGGCTGGTACGATCATGTCATGCCGCCGATCCTGAAGGGCTCCACCGTGCCCGGCATCGACGCGCTGAACGGCGACGGCAAATGCGGCAGCATGGCCGCAGGCGCCTATCCCGCCCGCTGCGGCTATGGCCCGCGCCTGCCGCTCCTCGTCATCTCGCCCTTTGCGCGCGTGAACTTCGTCGACCACACGCTCACCGACCAGACCTCCATCCTCCGCTTCATCGAGGACAATTGGGGCCTGGGCCGGATCGGCGACCAGTCCTATGACGAGCTCGCCGGCCCGCTCGACGGGATGTTCGACTTCAGCCGCGGCGCCATCGTCCTCAATCCCCGCACCGGCTCATTCTGACCTGCTCATTCTGACCGGCTCCCTCTGACCTGCCCACTTCCCCCTCCCCCCTTGCGGGGGAGGGTTGGGGTGGGGGTAAGCGCATTTGGGGTGGGGGGTAATTGCATATGGATTGTTCAGGCCCTTTTTCTTCCGTCACCCCGGCGAAAGCCGGGGTCAAGGGCAACCAACTCGCTCTTGCAACCCCTGGATCCCGGCTTTCGCCGGGATGACGAATAAGAAAATGAGGTCGAATCGGCCAAATGCGATTGCCCTTGGTCGGGATGGGGGCTGATCCGCGGCAGCGGATCGAACAGGTCCAGGTGCAAGTTTCAGTGTCTGCACCAACAAAGATCGAGCATCATGCGGCCAGGGCCAATCACCCGAGGGTGATGCCGTGCAGTACCGCTGGACCTGTACCTGTTGCAACAAGGAATACGACAGCCTGCCTCTGGACTACGGCTTCCAGGCCCCCGATTACTGGGTCGGGCTGTCGGAGGAGGAGAGGAATCGGCTCGGCCGCCTCGATAGGGATGTCTGCACGGTCCGGCACGAGGATGGGCGGCACATCTTCATCCGCGGCTGCCTGGAGATTCCAATCATCGGCTCCGACGAGCGGCTGGTCTGGGGTGTCTGGGTCTCCGTGTCCGAGCAGAGCTTCGCGCGCATCCTCGAGCTTTGGGACCTGCCCGTCGGGAATGACGAGCCGCCGCGCTTCGGCTGGCTCTGCAACAGCATCCAGGGCTATCCGGACACCCTGCATCTGCCGGCCAATATCCGTCTCAGAAATGACGGGATAAGACCGGCGATCGAGCTGCACCGAAGCGCGCATCCACTGTGCCGCGAGCAAGAGAACGGCATTTCCCTCGGCCGGGTGGAGGAGCTTGCCGCCGGCTTGCGCGTTCATTGAGACAGGGATTGCGAAGGGAAAGCAGTTATTGCGAGGCATGCGATGACGCGCCTGACGGCTCTTGCTTTGCTCACCTTCCTGCTCCATGTCGCCCTCGCCGAAGCGGCTGGCCTGAGGCTCGCCAGTCCGGATCTCGCCGCGGGGCAGTTCGCGCCGCGCTTCATCTACGACCAGTCCGGCTGCACCGGCGGCAATCATTCCCCCGCCCTTGCCTGGTTGGATCCCCCCGCCGGCACGAAGAGCTTTGCGGTCACGGTCTTCGATCCGGATGCACCGACCGGACGCGGCTGGTGGCATTGGCTCGTCTACGACATTCCAGCATCGCTCCGCGCCCTGCCGCAGGATGCCGGCGCGGGCTCGGGCCAGAATCTTCCGCAGGGTGCGCGCCAGACGGCCAACGATTTCGGTGGGCCGGGCTATGGCGGGCCCTGCCCGCCCCCGGGCAACACGCATCGCTATGTCTTCACCCTCTATGCGCTCGATGCCGCGTCCATCGGCGCCGGCAGCGGGCCGGCCGAGGTCGCTGCCGGCCTCAAGCCCCATGCCCTGGCCGAGGCGAGCTTCACGGTCTCCTACGGCCGTTGAGCCCGTGTCCCGCAGCTACCCGATATTCGGCAAGCTGAATTTCGGGTAGCTGCGGGACACAATCTAAGATTCAAGTAGGCTGGAAATTCGGCCGAAGCCGGGCGATAACCGGAGCATGCAGAAGACCTTCCAGGCTACGGCGGAAGCCCAGCCCGGCCCCATCTGGCGCCAGCAGTTCCATGCCGAGTGGCCCGCGGCCCGCGCATGGTATCTGAAGGAGGGGCTCGCCGCCCGGCCGACGGTCGCCGAGGCCCGCGCGACGCTTCAGCGATACATGCCGGAGATCGTCGAGATCTATGACCGGCTCTGCCGGCTGGCCGGCGATGACGAGGTCGCCCATCGCGCGCTCACCGGCGTTAATCCGCCGCCCGTCATCACCGGCTGCAGCCAGACCGCCTGGCTCGGCGCCGGCGGCCCGGCGCTGCTGCGCAACTACGATTTCGAGTGCGACTTCACGACCGGCATCATGGAGATGACCCGCTGGTTCGGCCGCCGGGTCATCGCCATGCGGGAAGCATTCTGGGGCTGCCTCGACGGGATGAACGAGGACGGGCTTTCGGTGAGCCTGACCTTCGGCGGCCGCAAGGCCCATGGCCCCGGCATCGCCATGCCCATGGTGCTGCGCTATGTGCTGGAGACCTGCCGCACCACCCGGGAGGCGGTGGCGAAGCTCACCGCCATTCCCGTGCCCATGGCCCAGAACGTGACCGTCATCGACCGGAGCGGCGATGTCGCAACCGTCTTCACCGGAACGGACCGCGCCCCCGCCGTCACCTCGCGCATCCTCTGCACCAATCACCAGGAGGCGGTCGCCTGGCCGGAGATGGCGGCGGCGAGCCGGACCCTCGAGCGCGAAGCGCATCTGGCGCATCTGGTCGAGGCCCGCGGCATGACCCTGCCGCGGCTTGCGGCCTCGTTCCTGGAGCAGCCGCTCTATAAGGTGATCGAGGCTCATGGCTTCGCCACGGTCTATAGCGCCGTCTATCGGCCGGGCGAGGGCGCGGTCGACTATGTCTGGCCCGGCCGGACCTAGCCCCAGAGCTTCCAGCGCTTCACCGAAGGCCGCTACACCCACCTCTACACCCCCGCCCCGATCCCCGCCTCTTGAGATTTGCAAGGTTAGGACCGCCTACTTCCCCCTCCCCCCTTGCGGGGGGCGGGTAGCGGGATAAATGGGTGGGTGTGCCGTTTCGTGACGCACCCTATAGCCATGCACCGATTGCATGGGTCAAGGGAAAGTCGTTGACGTTTACTACGGGTCGTAGTGCTCGCGAAGATCG
>DATBBO010000347.1:0-3211 GCA_036270995.1 Dongiaceae bacterium
ACGGGAATGCGGCATTGCTCGGCGAAGACCGCCAGGCGTTCCGTCGCCAAGGCGTAGTGCACGCCGCCGCCGGCGAGGATCAAGGGCCTGCGCGCACCGCGCAGCAGCTCGGCGGCGGCGGCAATCTCCCGCCGGTCCGGACGCTGGCGGCGGATCTCATGCCGGCGCGGCTCGAAGAAGCGCTTGGGATAGTCATAGGCCTCTCCTTGCGCATCCTGGCAGAGAGCGAGGAAGGCCGGGCCGCAATCCGCGGGATCGAGCATGGTAGCGACGGCCTGGGGCAGAGATTGAAGAATCTGCTCAGGCCGGGCGATGCGGTCCCAGTACCGGGTCACAGCCTTGAAGGCATCATTCACCGTGAGAGTGGGGTCGGAGAAGTGCTCGACCTGCTGCAGCACCGGATCCGGAATCCGGCTGGCGAAAGTGTCTCCGGCCAGCATCAGTACCGGAAGGCGGTTGGCATGGGCGGCCGCGGCGGCGGTCACCATATTTGCAGCGCCCGGCCCGATCGAGGAGGTGGCGATCATGATCTGGCGCCGCTTCTTCGCCTTGGCGAAGCCGATGGCGGCCAGCGCCATGGATTGTTCGTTCTGTCCGCGCCAGGTGGGCAGCACATCCTGGACCACCTCGAGGGCCTCCGACAGGCACGTGACATTCCCATGGCCGAAGATACCGAAGACACCGGCGAAGAGCGGCTGTTCCTGGGCGCCGATGACGATTCTTTGGCTGCAGAGATAGCGGACCAGCGCCTGGGCCATCGTGAGACGTATCATCTTCATCGGCTCCGTCCCCCCTCTTCGGGTCTCGGCATCTTGTCCGCGCCATGGATCGCAGAGGCCAGTATAATCGCGCCGCGTCCGGGCTGTCGCGGCGCAGAATAATGGCAGCCCTTGGCGTCAGGACTCGGGGAAACTCCAGGAGCGCGCTCATGATCCGCATCGCCATGCTCGGCGCCGGCCGCATCGGCAAGATCCATGCCCGCAACGCCGGCCTCAACCCGCGCTGTCGGCTGGTGGCGGTGGCCGATCCGATGGCCGAGGCCGCACGGAGCCTGGCGGAGAGCCTGGGCGCCGAAGCCTCGACCGACGCCAAGGCGACGCTCGCGCGGGGCGATGTGGATGCCGTCATCATCGGCACGCCCACCGATACCCATGTGGATCTGATGCTGGAAGCCGTCCGCCGGGGCAAATCCGTGCTCTGCGAGAAGCCAGTCGATCTCGACATCCGCAAGGTCGACGCCGTCGCGGCAGAGGTCGAGAAAATGAAGGGCCGGGTGATGATCGCCTTCAACCGGCGCTTCGATCCGAGCGCCGCGGCCCTCAAGCGTGAGATCCTCGCCGGAAGGATCGGCGATGTCCGCCAGGTGGTGATCACCAGCCGCGATCCCGCCCCGCCGCCGCCGAGCTATATCGCCAGTTCCGGCGGCATCTTCCGCGACATGATGATCCATGATTTCGACATGGCGCGCTGGCTCCTCGGCGAGGAGCCGGTAGCGGTCTCGGCCATAGCGAGCTGCCTCGTCGATCCCGCCATCGGCAAGGCCGGGGATTTCGATACGCTGATGGTCATCTTGCAGACCGCCTCGGGCCGGCAGTGCCATATCAACAATTGCCGTCAATGCGCCTATGGCTATGACCAGCGTTTCGAGGTCTTCGGCTCCGCCGGCATGCTGCTGAACGACAATCTGCGGCCCTCGACCCTGCGGCGCTACGGCGCCCAGGAGACCGAGGCTCGCGAGCCGCTGCTGAATTTCTTCCTGGAGCGCTATGTGGACGCCTACCGCATCGAGCTGGAGAGCTTCGTCGAGGCCGTAGAGACGGACAGCCCCATGCCGGTCACGGTCGCCGATGGGCGTCAGGCGCTGCGCCTCGCCGATGCGGCGCTTGAATCCGCGGTGAGCGGCCAGCGCGTTCGCGTCTAGGATCGGGGCCATGCGGGACATCGGGATCGGCATCATCGGCACGGGTTTCATGGGCAGGGCCCATGGGCTCGCCTACCGCGCCGTCTCGGGCATCTTTCCGACGACGCTACGGCCTGTGCTGGAAATCGTCGCCGACAGTAACGGCGAGGCCGCGGAGCGCGCACGCCGCCAGCTCGGATTCAAGCGGGCCACGCACGATTGGCAGGAGCTCGTCGCCGATCCCGCCATCGAGATCGTCTCCATCACCACCCCCAATCTCGTACATCGCGAAATGGCGCTCGCCGCCATCGCCGCGGGCAAGCATGTCCATTGCGAGAAACCCATCGCCCCCAATGCCGAGGACGCGCGGGCGATGATGGCCGCGGCAGAGGCGAAGGGCGTTCGCACCCAGGTCGGCTACAACTATCTCAAGAACCCGCTGATGGCGCTGGCCCGCGAGATGGTGGAGGCCGGCGAGCTCGGCGAGATCGTCGGCTTCCGCGGCATCCATGCCGAGGACTATATGCTGGACCCGGAGCTGCCCTGGAACTGGCGGGTCGATCCGCGGGGCGGCGCCGGCGTCGTTGCCGATCTGGGCAGCCATATCGTGGGCATGGCACGCTTTCTGCTAGGACCCATCGCCGAGCTCACTGCCGATCTCGAGACGGTGGTGAAAGACCGGCCCGTGGCACCGGGGGCGAAGGAGCGGCGGCCCGTCGAGGTGGACGACATCGCCCGTCTCACGCTGCGCTTCGCCCGGGGCTGCGGCGGCAGCATCGAGGCGAACTGGGTCGCAACGGGCCGCAAGATGCAGCTGGGATTTGAGATCTCGGGCCGCAAGGGCTCGCTGGTCTTCACGCAGGAGCGGTTCAACGAGCTGCTTCACTACCGCGTGGGGGAGGACCCGCGACAGGCCGGCTACCGGCGTATCGAGACCGGGCCGCAGCATCATCCCTACGGCCTCTTTTGCGTCGCTCCCGGCCATCAGCTCGGCTTCAACGATCTGAAGACCATCGAGGTCGCCGACTTCCTCGAGGCGATCGCGGGCAACGGCGCCAAGGGGCCCGATTTCCGGGAAGCCTGGGAGATTCAGAAGGTGATCGACAGCGCGATTCGGTCGGCGCGGGAGCGGCGTTGGATCAGGATCGACTAACCCGAAGGGATCCGCCGCCGGCCATGAGCCAGGGCATTCTTCGCCGGTTGTTGCCGGAGGCGATGATCAAGCAGCTCTTCGTCCTGCTGCTCCGCCTGCTCTACAGGGTCGAACTGCGCGGGATCGAGAACTATGCCCTCGCCGGGGAGCGCATGGTG
>DATBBO010000348.1:0-3597 GCA_036270995.1 Dongiaceae bacterium
CGCTCCAGCAGCGGCATGTCGTAGCAATACTGCGTCTGGATGAACTGGGCCCCGGCGGCGATCTTCTTGGCCAGATGCAGAGGGCGATAGTCATAGGGCGGCGCGAAGGGATTGGCGGCGGCCCCGAGAAAGACCTGCGGCGGCACGGTGATCTTGCGCCCGGAGAGGAACATCCGCTTGTCGCGCATGCAGCGGATGGTCTCCAGCAGCGAGCTGCTATCGAGATCGAAGACAGGCTTGGCCTGGGGCTGATCGCCCGCCTGCACGCCATCGCCCGTGAGGCAGAGGATGTTCTGCACGCCCATGGCTGCCGCGCCCAGCACGTCGCCCTGGATCGCGATGCGATTGCGGTCGCGACACGAGATCTGCATGACCACGGCATAGCCTGCTCGAGTCAATAAACTGCAAATGCCAACGCTCGACATATGCACATTGGCGCCCGAGGCATCGGTGGCATTTATGGCGTCGCAGACCTCGGAGAGGACGAGGGCGCGGTCATAGACCTCCTGCGGATCGGCGGAGTCCGGCGGGTTGAGCTCGGAGGTGACGGCGAACTTTCCCTCGCGCAGCACGCGCTCGAGCCGGCCGCGAGAGCTGTGGCCCGGAAGCGGTGGCAGGGGATCGGCCGGATCGACGTAGCGCTGGGGCGTCACGGCGCGCTCGGAGCCACAGGAGGCTTGTCGACCAGGGGTTTCTCGGCCAGCAGCTTGTCGGAGGGCCCTTTGGCCGCGGGCTTCTTGGCGGGTGCGGCTGGAGGCTCGGTCTTGTCGCGCACCACCTTGAGCCAGGAGGAATGGCCCTTGAGGCGGTTGTCCACCGGCTTCTGCACATCGAGGATCGCGCCGCCCTTGGCCATATGCTGCGAACCCTCCCAGGCCTGGACCCAGACGCACTTCATCTCGGGCTTGACCTCGCAATGGCCGTTCTCGCGCACGCCCCCGCAGGGCCCGTTGCGCAGGTTCTTCGGACAGTTCATCGAGCAGGACATGCCGGTCGAGGAAAGCGCGCATTGCCCGCACATCTGGCAGTCGAAGAGAAATCCCTTCAATACCCGCTCGACCGCGGCGACGGGCTTCTCCAGCCGGCCGTAGCCGATCCGCTTCAGCAGCGGGGCCATGCGGATCAGCCCAGATTCGAGCGCGTTGTAGAGCCGCTCGAGGCCGCGGGAATGACGCACCGAGAAGAGGCGGACGGAATACATCGGATCAGGCAGTCGCGCGGCGGGACGCTTCATCCCCACGCCGTCCCGCCCTCGTCAAGGGGGCGGGGGAAGAAGGGAAGCCGCCCGCTGCAGCGGCCCCTCCGCCCTTGCTGGGGAGGGCCGGGGTGGGGGGTGCGACCATGTCCGGTGTCACAGTCACGCCGCCCGCCGGCTCTTCAGGAGGCCGCACTCGGCGATGGCCTCGGCGATGGTCTCTTCCTGGCGCGGCGCCATCAGATGCGCCCCGGCCACACCCTCGATCTCCGCCAGCTCCTGCAGCAGCTCGACGCAGATCCTGCGGCCCTCGGCCCGCGGGTCGATGGCGCTCTCCAGCCGCCCGACGATGCTCTCCGGAATATGCACTCCGAAGAGATTCTCGTTCATCCAGCGCGCCGATTTGGCCGAGGCGATGGGCCCGATGCCGACGATGACGAAGAGCCGCTCCAGAAGTCCGTGATCGCGAAGCCGCGCCAGATAACGGCGCAGCAGACCGAGATCGAAGCAGTATTGGGTCTGGATGAAGTCCGCACCGGCCTCGATCTTGGCCTTGAGAGCCTCCGGCTTCCAGCCGGGCTTCGGATCCTGGGGCGCATCGGCCGCGCCGATGAAGAGCCGCGGTGGAGGCGAGACGGCACGGCCCGAGGGCAGGGTGCCCTGCTCGCGCAGGCGATGAGCCGTCGCCATCAGGCTGCGGCTATCGATGTCGTAGACCGCCTGGGTCTCCGGCTGATCGCCATTCTTGGGATCGTCGCCATGGAGGCAGAGGATATTGGGAATGCCGAAGGTCGCGGCGCCGATGAGATCGCCCTGGAGCGCCAGGCGGTTGCGGTCGCGCACCGTGAACTGCAGCACCGGCTCGACTCCGTGTTGGGCGAGGACCGCGGCGCAGGCGAAGGCCGACATATGGGCTCTCGCCCCGGCGCCGTCGGTGACATTGACTGCATCGGCCAGCCCCTTCAGGCAGCCGGCGCGCTCCATCACCGCGGTCTGGGCCGCGGCATCGGGGGGCGAGGTCTCCGCCGTCATGACGAAGGCGCCGCTGCGCAGCAGCGCTTCCAGCCGTCCGTTCGATTTGTGGGTCATCGAGAATCCTGCGCCGGCGCTCAGGCGTTGCCGCCATTGTCGACGAGCCGCTTCAGCCGCGCCTCGTCATAATCCGTCTCCAGCCGCAGCGCGGCGGTGGCGGCCTCGGCCTCGAGATCGTCGCCGCAATCCACCGGTTCGGCGCGGCGCCATTCGGCGAGATATGAATCCGTGTCGCGAAGATTGGCCCGCATCGCCGCCCGGTCGATCGCCTGCTCGAAGCGCTCGGCGAGCTGACGCTTGGCGCTGACTCGTCCGCGCTTGACGATCACCTGGGCCGGGATGTCACGCCAATAGACGACGATCAGCTGCGCCATGGGCGCTCCCTGCTTCCTTGTCGGTTTGATTGACGGCTCTGTCGATGAAGCCTTCGAGTTCGCCATATGCCGTCAGCCGGTAATCGAAGGCAAGGCCGAGCCGGGCGGCGGCGGCCTCCGCCTTCTGCTTCAGCTTCGGGTCGTCTATTTGGGCGAGATAGATGAGGCGGGTGTAGTTGCCGAAATAGTCGTCGCGCAGCTCCGGATACCGGTCGAGCCCGAGGCCCTGGATGATCAGCCGGTCGAAATGCCGCACCATGTAGTCGGTCAGGAAGAAGCAGGTCGGATCCCGCTCCATGAGCGCCTCGAAATCCACCCCGCCCGTGTAGAACTGATAGCAGTGAGGGCCATCGATCCGCTCCACCCCCTCCTCCGCCAGCACACGGTCGAGCTCGCCGCCGGTGCCGCAATCGCCATAGGCCACCAGGATGCGCTCATGAGTCCTGCGCCCGGCCCGGATCTTGCGCCGCACTCCCCCGGGGATCCTCTCCGGCCGGTTGTGCCAGATCGCCGGCAGGCAGGTCACATCCAGGCAATCCCAGGCATGGGCCCGCTTCAGCGCGAGTATCTCGCGGGCGAGCGCGCCGCAGGCGATGACCAGAATGCCGCGATGGGTTTCCATGGGCATTCGCCGACCGCCCTAGGAGACGCGCGCGGCGCGGCGGGCGGCCAACAGGCTCTTCGCGGTCTCCACTGCGATGGCAGCATCGCGGCAATAAGCGTCGGCGCCTACGGCCTTGCCGAACTCCTCGTTCAGCGGTGCACCGCCGACCAACACGATGTAGTCGTTGCGGATACCTTGCTCCTGCATCTTGTCGATCACCACCTTCATGTAGGGCATGGTGGTGGTGAGCAATGCGGACATGCCGAGGATGTCCGGCTTATGCTTCTCGAGTGCCGCCAGGTATTTCTCGACCGGGTTGTTGATGCCCAGGTCGATGACCTCGAAGCCGGCACCCTCGAGCATCATCGCCACCAGGTTCTTGCCGATGTCGT